>JBCCIH010000052.1 GCA_039028315.1 Thermodesulfobacteriota bacterium
AATCCTGCGCCCCCAACTAACCAACCTATAGCTGCGCCAACGCCAGCCCCGACTGCTCAGCCGACATCTCAGCCTACAAGTCCAACTCCTTTCCCAATACCAACTCAAGCCCCAAACCCAACACCCGCTCCAACACCACTTCCAACCGCGGCTCCCACGCCACGCCCCACCAGCTCACCTCCCGGAGGGTTAAATGATTTTCAATCAGAGGTTTTAGATTTAGTGAATAATGCCCGGGCGCAAGCAAGAAATTGCGGTTCAGATTTCTTTCCTTCAGCACCACCAGTGGGTTGGGATGAGAGAATACAGGACGCTGCTCAGCTTCATTCTGAGGATATGGCGGACAATCAAAACTTTAGCCATACAGGCACTAACGGTTCAGACACTGGAGACAGACTACTGATGCAAAACTATAATTGGAACTCATGGGGAGAGAATATTCTAGTAGGTTTAGACAACGCGCCAGACGCTGTAGACGCTTGGATAGGATCTTCAGGGCACTGCAGCATAATTATGAGCCCTTCGCTAAGGGAGGTAGGGGCAGGATTTGCTCAAGGAATTTTTCAGGGCAGAACATCCTTTTATTGGACACTCGTATTTGCAACAGAGAGATGAACTCTTAGTCCTGTTTATGTAATTCTTTTTTAAAGCGTTTGAAATTCTCGATATAATGCCTGGCAGAGTATTTGAGCTCCTCTACAACTTTCTCATCTACCTTTTTAATAACCTTTGCTGGTGATCCAAGAGCAAGTGAGTTATTAGGAATTTCCTTTCCCTGAGGCACTATGCTATTTGCTCCTATTATACAGTTGTTTCCAATCTTGGCGTTGTTTAAGATAACAGAGTTTATACCAATTAAGCTGTTGTCGCCTACTGTGCATCCGTGGAGCATAGCCTGGTGACCAACAGTTACTCCCTTACCGATATCAAGTGGGATTCCCCCGTCAGTGTGTATTACCACCGCGTCTTGAATATTTGTACCTTCGCCGATAGTAATAACATCATTATCGCCTCTAATCACAACATTAAACCATATGCTTACATCGTTATGGATCACCACTGAGCCTATAACTGTTGCATTGTCGGCAATAAAATAGTCCTCAGCCAATATTTCAACTTTCCTTTCTCCAAGTGAGTAGATCACGTTAGCTCCCAGTTTGTTGTAGATTTAAATCGCATATTTTTATTATAGCCCGATTAGATGAGCTTATGCCAGCCCTTAACTGTTTTTGCCAGGAACACTCTAAAGGTCGGGCTTGTTTTTAAATACTCATATATTTCATTCGCCTCATCCTCTTCTCTAAAAAGGGCAAATACACAAGAGCCGCTACCTGACATAAGAACTGATTTCAGCCCTAATGAGGAGAGAATCTCTTTGTATGCTTTTATCTCAGGATACAAAGCCATAGCCGCTGGCTCTAAGTCATTTTGGAGCGGCGGCTCTACATCCTTATTGTTAAAATCCTCTATGTGCTTATTAAAATCCTCATCACTAATCGTCTCAATCTGCTTTTGATTATTCAACTCGTCCCATTTTTGGTAGACCTCTTGAGTTGAGCTATGAATATTGGGACAAACAATTACGTAGTGAAATGAGGGAAATTCTCTAAGTGTCGTTATTTTCTCACCAATACCCTCCATAACTGCAGATTGTGATCGTATAAAAAAACTCACATCTGCTCCAAGTTGCGGGGCAATATTTGCCAATTCTTGCTCAGATAGCGCTTTGGTAAGTCTGCTCAAACCAACCAAAACTGCGCCTGCATTACTGCTTCCCCCGCCAAGTCCCGCTCCTTGGGGTATTTGCTTTTTTATGAAAATTTTTACTCTAGACTCAAGCCCGCTTGCCTTTATAAACAGATCCGCCGCTTTCCAAGCCAGATTATCACTGCCTTTGGGTATATCAAGACCATTTGAATCAAGATCTATGCCGCTTCCCTCTTCTAGCTCAATTTGAACCTCATCAAATAAGTTGACCGGTTGTATTATGGAGCGAAGCTCGTGGTACCCGTCTTGTCTTAACCCTAGAATTTCGAGGGTTAAGTTCACTTTTGCCGGCGATAAAAGCTTTATATAACTCATAAATCATTATTATTACCGATTATTTGTCTAAAGTTTATAGCCGTACGTATATATTTAAGGTTAAATCGTACAGTGCCCATATAGTTAAAACATAATAATTACAGTCACTTATCATAATTAGTCGCTAGTTTTAAGTAATATTCTTAAATTTATCGAAAAACCCCTTGACATTTAAAGTAAAATACTTTATTTTTATATACAGAGTTAAACAGCATACTTAAAAATCATCCTCCATCCTCCTTTAAGAGAACGGGAGCACTTCTTGAGCAAGAAGTTCTCCCGTTTTTCATTATATAACCATTAGAATCTATATAATATTAGGATTATTGAGTAAAGTTATCAATTATCTCAAAGCACCAGACATTTCCACTAATTTGAGGATATTTTGTTCATAAAACACAACAAATCCCCTATTTTGTTATTCGTGATTGTTATAACGCTAGCGTTATCTAGCTGTGTACTTTTTAGAATGCTTGAGCTAAAAGACCAGCTAAATGATTTTGAAACTAATTTTGACTTAAACGATGAGAGCGGTCTTACCCTCGTTTTAAAAAACCCAGTTCTTCTATCAGATGATGTAATGTGGCTTATGAAGGGTAGTCCCACATCAGTAAAGCTAAATGAGCAAGGCCAGCTCTGGACCTATGTATTCGTAAAACAGCACACTACCTCTCAAGATGAGGGGGACTCTTTCGATATCCCGATCTTAATGGTAATACAGGATGAAAAACTTACACAAGTAACTTTTCCAGAGCGTTTTCTAAACAACCTCTCGATACCACTTCTTAAACAAATGCTCTCTTCTATGGGCAACGCTGACGTGAGTAAGCTTAAAAAAACTGCAAGCTCAACTTATTCTGGAGAAGATATACAGGAGATTCCAACCGCAGACAATGTAATGGAAACTCTTGGTCAGCCCTATGAGATAGAAGTCATGGATGATAAGTCAAAACTTACTTATCTCTATTTCCTACAAGACGCGCAAGGTAATGCTACAAAAGATAACTTAAACTTAGAGCTTTGGTTTACAGCCGGAAATGAAGATAAAGTGCTCACAAGCGTTGGCGGCAAGATCAGAGGAATAAAATTATATTTAAATTTTGATACACCTCAGAACTGAATATTTATCTATTATCTGCTGACAGCCGAAGGCCCTTTGGCACAAGTACCCGCTCAGATAAATCGAACAGTCCTTGTACTAAAAGAGCAAGCACAGCAGCAGGCACAGCTCCTTCTAAGATCAGCCCAATATTGTCTAACCTTATTCCAGTTAAGATTGGCTGACCATATCCGCCGGCGCCAATAAGCGCGCCTAGTGTGGCAGTTCCAACATTTATTACTGCTGAGGTTTTTATTCCAGAGAGTATTGAGCGAGAGGCAAGAGGGATTTCTATCAATCTAAGTCTTGCAAAATCACTTAGGCCGAGTGCCTCTGCCGATTCTTTTATGTCGGTTGGTATATCCTTTAATCCTGAATATGTGTTTCGAACTATTGGTAGCAGGCTATATAGAAATAGTGCTACAATTGCCGGCACGGCCCCTATACCGAAAAACGGTATCATAAAAACTAAAAGAGCAAGTGAAGGTAGAGTCTGAATTACGCCCACTATTCCTAAAACTAACTGTCCGACTTTCTGGTTTTTATATGCGAATATGCCAAGAGGAATCGATACAATAATCGCCGCGCTCAGTGATATAACTACCAAAAATAAATGCTGAAGGGTGTTTCTGTAGAGCCTACTAAGAAATGTCTCGCTTACAGGTGTAGTGTCGGCCAAATTCTCATCCCGAAGATAGTTAGATGCTATTACGCTGTCGGTAACGCCCTGCAATTTTGACTGAGCATTCATATCAACCATTTGCTGCTCTGAGATATTGCCTTGCAGATTTAATATCGCAGAAAGTGCGTCGGGATTTTTGCTGACCAGATCACTTCTATAAAGTAGTACTGCGAAATAGTCCTTAAAATGTTCTTCGTTATCCTTAAGAACTTTTATATTGTAGTAAGATATCTCAGCATCGGTTGAATAAAGATCAACTACATCTATGTGGCCGCTCTCTAGTCCTCGGTAGGCTAGGTCATGATCTAGCCCGGTAACATTTTGCTGCGGGAGATCATAGGCTTTCTTTATACTCGGCCAGCCGTCTCCTCTATTTAGAAACTCGCTTGTAAAACCAAATTTAAGATCCGGATGATTTCTCAGATCGGAAATAGTTTCTATACCTAGCTCACTGGCTCTTTCTTTTTTCATACCAAGTGCATAAGTGTTATTAAAACCAAGAGGGTCACTCATTTCTATACTCTGTTTTGAAAGCTGTTCTCTTAGTTGCGCCTGGCTTGAGATGTCTTGTGAGGAGTGGATCTCCTGGGTGATTGTCCCCGTATACTCAGGATAAATGTCTATATCACCTGTTCTAAGCGCGTTCCATAAAACTCTTGTGCCTCCAAGCTCTTTTCTATAATTCACCTGGGCGCCTTTTGATTCTGCGAGCTGTGTTATGATCTCGCCCAATATTACAGACTCGGTGAATTTTTTGGAACCTACTTTGATCTCAGTATTTTGTTCTTCTGAACTTGTGCAAGAAATTACAAATAAACATATCAGAATTGCAAAGATCATTGGGAGATTTTTCACTATATATCTCCTAATGTGTCCAGATGAGTTCTCTGGGCGTTGATAAAGTTTGTTACAAAGGGATCAGCCGGAGTCTTGGCCAGATCATATATGGTTCCTTGCTGCACCATTCGGCCATCTTTTATCAGAACAATCTTGTCTCCAAAAAACGCAGCCTCTCCTATATCATGAGTGACCATGACAACTGTTTTTTCGAGTTTGGTGAATATTTGTTTTAGGTCTTTTTGAAGCTCACTCCTAATAAGGGGGTCCAAAGCTCCGAGGGGCTCATCCAAAAGCAGTATGTCGGGGTCTAGTATAAGGGCGCGCATAAGGCTAAGACGCTGTCTTTGGCCACCTGAGATTTGAATGGGATACCGACTCAGCGCATCCTGGGGATATTTTGTAAGGGCGCAAAGCTCTTGTATTCGCTTCTCTATGCTAGAGTCCTGCCAACCTAGATATCTAGCCATAAGTGAGACATTCTCATGAGCAGTTAGGTTTGGAAAGAGTCCGCCCTCTTGAATTACATATCCCATCTTGTGACGCAGATGCATTATGTTGCTTGGGTTTATTATTTCTCCATCAACACTGACTTTGCCGATGTCGGGTCTTATTAAACCTATAATTGTTCTTAAAATTGTAGATTTACCACATCCGCTCGGACCGATTAAGCAGGTGGTACTTCCGGTCCCAATCTCCAGATTGATATCATCAACGGCCAAATTCTCACCGTAGCGTTTGGTAATGTTTGTGAGGTTTATCACGGCTCCATCACTGTCTTAGAACGATAGGGCTTGATCATATTTTTTTGATAGAAATATTTGCTGTCTGCAAAATTCAATTTTGTTTAGATATGCTGATTTCTCTTTTTCATTATCAGAAAGTTCATGGGATTGAGATAGCTTTTCAATTGCTTGGGTAAATTCGTTAAGCTTTATATGAAATTCTGCCATTGAAGTATTAAGCGCCACTTTCCTTTCCGGATTATTTTTAGTATCTATTTGCATTAGTGCAGATATTGCAGATTTTGGCCCTTCAAAATCACAAATTAAGTATGCTCTTTCGAGTGCTATATTGATCGAGTCATCAATTTCCAGATACTGATCATACAGTGACACTATCTTTTTCCAGTCAGTGGATTCGTAGTCTTTTGATAGTGCATGACAAGCGCATATGCCTGCTCTTAGGTGGTATTCGCTGACCTGGGTTCCGCCAGCTGATTTGTTTATAAACTCTAGCCCTTCGTTAATAAGTCTTTTGTCCCACAGAAGGCGATTTTGGTTTTTTAGATCGGGTACCCTGGCCACATTATTAATTATTGCCCTTAATCTTGATGCCTTAAGAAGCATGTAGGCAATAAGCGCATAAGTCTGGGGCTTATCAGCCTGAGGTTGTTTTAATAGTTCCTTAGTTGACTTTATAACTTCCCTGTATTCATCGCGCTCTTCATAGTTTGTGCCCTTGTAAGCGGCCTCAAAACAAAGATTATACTTCTCATATTTTATCTTTAGTTCTTGAGCCAGAGTGGTGCTCTTGGTTTTTGATTTCATAGCAGCATGATCTAAATATATTGGATTTATTGAAGGATATTATATCAGAAAAGTCGCAACTAAGTAGCTCTTTTACCAACCCTGTGTTCCAGGCTCACCTTTAAACGGTCCTACAATATCATCTGTTATCCAGCCGCCGTAGAAATTTCCTGCTTGAGCCCTGGCCACCTCACCATCGACAAAACAAGCGTCCATACTCTGGGGGTAAATTGCAACATAGTTTTTTATTGCTTCAAATGATGGTGTAGGATTTGGGTAGTACCAAGCCCCATTTCTGACGATTTTGTCATGCACTTTAATATCGTAATATGAAGCTGCGCCCTTCCACTCGCAAAGTGAGCGGCCCTCACCGGGCAAAAAGTACTTCATCTCAATATCTATTGTTGGTATGTAGTAAACTGGTGGGCTTGAGGTTTCAAGCACTCTTTTTACATCTGAGCTGTCAGCTATCAGAATGTCATTAAAAAAAACTTCTATATGTTTATCACTATCTTCAAGCCTGGGGGGTCTTGGGTAGTCCCATACTGATTCTTGTCCCGGCCCCGGCTCTATTCTTTTTCTGCTCATGATCTTTATTGTACTTCAAAATAAAGGATGCCAAACTTATTATTTTTATCTGTCCAAACTTTTTTAAGTTCATATGAGTCCGATATCAGATTCTCAAAATCCTCAATACTATATTTGTATGAATATTCTGTCAGTATTGTCTCGCCCTGTGAAAATTCTATATCAGCCCCATCTATGTATACTCTTTGCTCAGTAAGGCTTTTAATGTGCATTTCAATTCTGCCGTGGTGCTCGTTATAAAATGCAAAATGTTCCCAATCTTCCAAAATGAAGTCAGATCCGTGCTCACGGTTGATCCTCTCTAGAATATTTAGATTAAACTCTGCCGTGATCTCTTTCTTATCGTTATAGGCATCCTCAAGAGTTTTAGTGTCTTTTTTAAGATCAACACCTATGAGCAGCCCAGTGCCGCTGCCAAGCCTTTTACCTATATCATTTAAAAATTTAGCTGCATAATCAGGCTCAAAATTACCAATAGTAGAGCCTGGATAATAAACCACTTTTTTAGATGGAGTAAATTCATAATTAGGAAGACTAAATGGCTGTGTGTAATCAGCTGATACAGGAAGGATCCTGAGCTCGGGATAATCACTCGCTAGAGTTTTTACCGAGCTTAATAGATGCTCCTCAGATATATCAATAGGCACATATCCCGCAGGATTTTTAAGTCCTGAAAGTAAAAGCCGTATCTTTTTACTGCTTCCGCTTCCAAGCTCAATCAAAAGACAGTTCTCACCAAGAACTGCGCAAATATCCCCAATATTTTCACTCATAATTGAGGTCTCGGTCCTGGTTAGATAATATTCTTCAAGCTCGCAGATTTCATCAAAAAGCGCTGAGCCTTTTTGGTCATAAAAAAGCTTGCTCGGAAGCTCTTTTTGCTCTTTGTTAAGACCGACTAGAATTTCTTCTAGTAGAGATTCTTTCTCTGGTTCAAATTTTTTTAATCTGCTAAGGTTTCTATTCATTTGATGTGAGGGATAAATTCTATTTGCCGTCTTTGGCTAGCCTTATTCCCATAAACTGCCATCTGGAATTTGTAGGGAAAAAGTTTCTGTAAGTTTTTCTTATATGTGATTTTGATGTTGCGCAAGAGCCGCCTCTTAATACCATTTGATTGCACATAAACTTACCGTTGTACTCTCCCAGTGCTCCAGGGAGAGTTTTATATCCGGGATATGCAGAGTATGAGCTTTGCGTCCACTCCCAAACATCCCCAAACATCTGCTTTAGATTGCCACCGTTTGAATTTTGATCCAAACCCACTGGATGAAAGTTCAAATTGTCTACAAAATTCCCATCTATTTCTATATCAGATGCAGCAACCTCCCACTCGGATTCAGTTGGAAGTCTTCCGCCTGCCCATCTGGCAAATGCATCTGCCTCAAAATAAGAAACGTGGGTCACTGGCTCGCTGGGCTCAATTTCTCTAAGGCCGCTTAGGGTAAACTGCATCCATGAGCCATTTTGCTCTTTCCAGTATAGCGGGGCTTTCCAGTTGTTTGTTTCAACAGTAGCCCAGCCTTCTGATAGCCAGATCTCAGGAGTCTTGTATCCGCCGTCGTCAATAAACTCCATATATTCCGAGTTTGTAATAAGTCTAGAACCTAGCTTATATTCATTTAAATAAGCCTTGTGCTCAGGGTACTCATTGTCATATCCAAATCCCTGTCCGGTGTTTCCGATTTCATAGACTCCTTCATTAAAACTAGTCCATTTAAGCTCATTTGTTGCCAATGGGTTTTTACCATTAGTATTAGCTTTGCGATATATAGGGTGCAGGGGATTTTCTGATAGCACATGTTTTATGTCTGTTACTATTAGTTCTTGATGCTGCTGCTCGTGATGAATTCCTATCTCTACGACTGACTCTATATCTTCCCACTCTTTATCGTTCGCATTCTCCATAAAATTAAGCATGCTCTCATCAACATGGTTTCTGTAGTTGTAGGTCTGTTCAACTGTAGGTCTTGATATAAGTCCTCTTTTCGGTCTAAAATGCCTCTCTCCTGCCTGCACATAATAAGAGTTAAACAGATACGCATACTGTTGATTTGGCGACTTGTAATCAGGGAGCACTTTTGATAATACAAACGTTTCAAAGAACCAGCTAGTATGAGCAAGGTGCCACTTAGTCGGGCTTACATCTGGCATTGACTGGACAACATAATCCTCTATTTCAAGCGGCTCGGCTAAAGTATGAGAGAACTCTCTTACAGCCTTATAAGAGTCTATAAGCTCCTGTCTGGAATGAGCTTTTTTGGTATTTTCATTATTTGGAGAAGATTGTTTAGATGCCATCCTTACCTCCAGTAGCACTTAGTAGATATACGAGTGGTCCAATCATCTAGATTTATAAAAATGCATATTAATTTTATTTGCTTATTGAACTAAGTGTAGCAAATAGTTTGCTTTTTTCAAAGCATACTCTATAAATGTTATGATTTTGTTAATAAATCGCGGGTTTCAATTCAAAATGCATCAAAAAAAGCAATTTTAGCATTTTTTGGAGGATGTTTTCAAAAAAAACTACCTTTTCCTTACCTTTTTCATTCTTTCTATAAGCTCTTTTATTTCCTGTGCTTTAACCTTCATGCTTACCCTATTAACAACTAATCGCGCGGTTATATCGGCAATTGTCTCATACTCTACAAGGTTATTTTTCTTTAGTGTCTCTCCGCTTGCGGATAAATCGACTATTACATCAGAAAGCCCGACAAGTGGGGCAAGCTCTACAGATCCGTATAGTTTAATAATCTCAGCGCCTACACCTAGCCTTGTGAAATGTTCATATGTTGTTTTTGGATACTTAGTTGCAACCCTTAGTGAGCGGTTCTTTGAGAAGTCAAACCCCTTTGGCCCTGCTACAACTAATTTGCATTTTCCGATTCTAAGATCAAGCGGCTCATAAAGATCGGTCTTTTCCTCAAGCAAAGTGTCCTTTCCTACTATGCCGCAATCAGCTGCTCCGTATTCTACATATGCAGGAATGTCTGTAGGTCTTATGATTAAAAACTTTAAATTCTGATCGGGAAACTCAAATATCAGTTTTCTAGAATCTTTTAAAATACTGCCTACTTTATAGCCGGCTTTGATTAAGACCTCTCCTGCCTCTTCTAGCAGTCTCCCACGCGCAATTGCAATTGTAATCATTCCTTCTCCCTCCAGATTCTAGCTCCTAAGTTTTCAAGTTTTTTATCAAGCTCCTCATATCCACGGTCTAAGTGATAGAGCCTTGATACTTCTGTCCTTCCATTTCCGGCAAGTCCTGCTAGTACGAGAGACGCACTTGCTCTAAGATCGCTTGCCATTGTCGGTGCTCCGCTTAGTCCCGGCACACCCCTTACAACAGCGCTATTTCCAACAAGCTTTATATCAGCGCCCATTCGCCTAAGCTCTCCGGCATGCAAGAACCTCTGAGGAAATATAGTTTCTGTTATGATGCTCAGTCCATTTGATATGCTCATAAGAGTCATCATCTGCGCCTGCATATCGGTTGGAAATCCAGGGTAGGGAAGGGTTGTGAAATCTACGCTGTTAATTTCACCAGTACCCTTAATCCTGATTCCGCTGTTCTCTCTTGTTATTTCTGCGCCTGCCTCAATCAGCTTACCGATTAAAGCACCCATGTTTTCAAACCTGCAGTTTTTAACCAGTATATCACCCTGAGTTAAAACAGAGCCGACTAAAAAAGTGCCAGCCTCAATTCTATCAGGCATAACTTCATATTCCTTTATTGGATTTAATTTCTCAACGCCTCTAATTGTGATAATATCGGTCCCGACGCCGCTAATATCAGCGCCCATCTGAACTAAGAAATTTGCCAGATCTGTAACCTCAGGCTCACATGCTGCATTAAGTATTACCGTCTCACCTTGTGCTAAAACGGATGATAGAATAAGGTTCTCTGTTCCCGTAACAGTTGAAACATCAAAGGGAATTACTCCGCCTTTTAACTTTGGCGCAATTGTCTCTACATATCCTTCCTGTATATCAATCTCAGCTCCCAGAATAGCTAGTCCTTTTAAGTGCTGATCAATTGGCCTCTCGCCAATGGCGCAGCCTCCGGGCATGGAGACTTTAGACCTGCCAAACCTAGAAGTAAGAGGGCCAAGAACTAGGACGGATGCTCTCATTGTTTTTACTAAATCGTAGGGCGCTTCCCATGTGTCCATGTTAGTTGAGTCAATTACCAATGTTCCTTTCTCAAACTCAACCTTTGCTCCCAAAATCTCCAGGAGTTCTATCATGGTTCTAACATCAGCCAAGTCGGGCACATTAGTGATCGTGTTTTTCCCCTCTGCAATTATGCATGCTGCCATAAGGGGCAGAACTGCATTCTTAGCGCCGCTAACTACAACTTCGCCTTCTAGTCTTTTTCCGCCTTCTACAATTATTTTTTCCATTTAGCTCTTACCACTCTCTGTATTCCATTTAGATCTTTTGTTATTGATATATCACTGTATCCATTTTTTTTAAACAACCTTTGCACTATATTATTCTGTCCCTGTCCAATCTCTATCATGCACCACCCGCCGTCTTTGAGCACTCTTTTTGAATCTGAAATAATTTTCTCTATATAAAGGAGCCCGTCAGTTCCTGCTACAAGAGCGCCCCGGGGTTCATAATCTCTAACTTCAGCTTCTAACACACAGAACTCTTTTTCGCTTACATACGGAGGGTTAGATACTACCACATCAAATAAGCTCTCCTTAATCGATTCAAGCAAATCAGATTTAAGAAACTTAACCTGCCCGCTCACTTGATGATTGTCGCAGTTCTCTTTAGCTATCATAAGCGCCTCTTCTGATATATCTGATGCCACTAAGCTAGCCTCACTGCACATTGCCGCCAGAGTTACCGCGATACATCCACTTCCTGTGCCAATATCTAAAATTTTAGGGCTATCAATATTGCTAATAATATTTAGCACTTCATCAACTAATAGCTCGGTTTCTGGTCTTGGTATTAATACAAAGGGGTTTACTTTAAACGATCTTGAGTAAAATTCCTTTTCTCCAACTATATAAGCTGCAGGCTCCCATTTTAGTCTTCTTTGTAGAAGATTATTAAATGTGTTTATTCCCTCGCGGTCAATTTGTTTTTCCCCCTGAGAGTAAACCTCAGTCATGCTATCTATGAGATTTGATTTGGCAAGAAGTAGATAAGACTCTAGACCAGGGGTTTGTACCGAGTTCTCACTTAAGCTCTGTTTTCCTATTTGATAAAGTTCTTTTAGCTGCATATTTCCTCTAATCCTAAAGCCATGAGTTTATCCGTCTGCACTAT
>JBCCIH010000053.1 GCA_039028315.1 Thermodesulfobacteriota bacterium
AAAAAGAGTCTTGATAAAAATTCGACCGCTACAAGCGCAATCACTATAGTGAAAATAGCAAGCAGGAAATTTTTTAGATACTTATTCATATCTGAGTGCCTCAATAGGATCTAGCTGAGATGCTTTGCGCGCAGGGTAGATTCCAAAGAAGATTCCAATTACCGCGGCAACTGAGAAAGCAAGAATCATAGCGCCAAAGGAAATGACCACAGGCCAGTTTGTAAAGGAAGAGGCAACTTTTGAACCCAGTATTCCTAGTATCACCCCAATCACACCACCAGCAAGAGATAAGAGCACAGACTCAATCAGAAATTGAATTAAAATATCTCTTTGTTTAGCACCGACGGCCATACGTATTCCAATCTCTCTTGTTCTCTCACCAACAGATACAAGCATGATATTCATAATCCCTATACCGCCCACAATCAAAGAAATTGATGCAACGCTGGCAAGAAGGATTGTCATGATCCTTGAGATTGCAAAAATTCTATTAATAATGCTAAGTTGACTTTTTATATAAAACTCGTCCTTTTGATCAGGCCTGTATCTATGACGCTCTCTGAGGAGGCTTATTATCTGACTCTCTGCAACCGGGATATCTTCAGAGGACTTTACAGAAACAGAGATGCTCTCTACCTGATTGATAGCCCTTATATATCTCTGAAAAGTGGAGTAAGGGATTAACACTACGTCATCTTGGTCTCTGCCTCCTGAGGTTTGTCCGAGTGAGCTCATAACCCCTATTACTGTGAATGTGTTTTTATTAATCCTAAGGGATTGGCCAATAGGATTTTGTGAGCCAAACAGATTATCTGCCACTGTTTTGCCGAGCACTACAACTCTAGCTCTATTTTCTACATCTTGGTTATTAAAAAAGTTTCCTCTATCGGTGTACCAGTCGTTAATATTTACAAAATCCGGCCCTACTCCAATGACAAGTGTAAACCAGTCCTGATTTCCGTAAATAATCTGCTGACCCAAATCGATTAAAGGTGATACGTGAGTCACCATGTCCAGCTCCTCTATAGCCTCGGCATCCTCAGGGGTTAGTATATAAACCTTTTGCTGAGACCCTGAGCCTACGCCCCTTTTTCCAGTTTTCACAAGAAAGGAGCTTCCGCCAAGACTGGTGAGCTGATCCTCTATCATCTTCTCAGCCCCCTGAGTAACTGCAACAAGGGAGATTACTGCCGCAACACCTATGATGATTCCAAGTGTTGTTAGAATGGAGCGCACTTTATTGGATGCGATTGCGCGGTATGCAACTTTAAATGCTGATAGTGGGTTCATTTGTGGCTGCCTAAATGTTTAAAACTCATATCCAAAGTAGCTGATATCTTTAGAATACATTTTTGAGACTTCTTCTTTGGTTTCGTCTGTGTAGTATGTTCTGTAGTTTTTATGTTTTGAGCTGTTTTTATGCGGAAGGCTCACGTTTTCAAGACCAAGTCCGTCAAATACTACCTGGGAGTCATTTGCTAAATCTTCAAAGCGGCCGACAAAATCCACTAGAAGATCGCCTTTTTCATCTGAAACATAGTCGAGCTGGTTATATAAAATACTTTTACGCCCGTCAATGTCGTCAATTGTATCTCTGCATTTATAAAGAAAATCTTCAAAACTATCTGCATTTGCCAGCACATACTGAGTTAGATCGTTATATCTTCTGGCGCCAAAGACCTTTTTATATAGAGTCATGGTCCCTTTTTCCCTAATCATTGTGTACCAGGAAACTAGGCGGTCCCAAGGGTTTCTTACGAATGCAACTTTGTAGTAATCTGACCATTCATCACCCAATTCATCCTTTGCCCAAAGAGCGTGGTCATGTGTGCCCCTGTAGCTCTCTAGGTCAGGAATGTGCTCTTTTAGGACGGCCTCAAAACTTCTCCCGGCTGTTTTTTGAATATGAATAAACAAGAATTTCTTAGATCTTGAGATTAACAATTATGCCTCTTATCACTGTCTAATTTACTAAGCTCTACTGTGGGAAAATATATCTCATGAGTTGGTAAGTTACAAAGAAATTCTCACTAGGACGCCGGTGTGTCGCTCTTAATTTTATTATCCCTAAGGGCGTCACTGAAGAATTTAAATGAAAGGCCGGACCGAAGAATCGCATAGCCCAGAAAAGCAAAAGCGGCGCCAATATACGAATAAGGAGGCGAGAGAACCAGCATTAAAACCAGATAAAACGCGGTCGATATTAAACCTAGTATGGTTCTGAGCCCCGGGCGGTTTAATGATAGAAGAGCCGGGTTAATCCAGAAAGTAAGTTTTAGTATCAAGACTGCTGCAGCCAGGATTCTGAGCGCATTGGTAGCAGGCAGATATTCATTTCCAAAGACGATTTTAATAATCGGCTCTGCAAAAACAATCATTATTACAGCCGCCGGAATGATTATAAGAACAAGCGCTTTAGTAGAGCTTTTAATCATTTTCTTAAAATCTTTAATTGCATTAGAAGTAGTGAATTTTACGAGTTCTGGGTAGATGGCTTCATAAAGAGGGTCTGTCACCTTATTAATAATAGAAGCAACTGAACTTGCTATTTTATAGAAAGCTACAGCATCTTTGCCTGCAAAAAAACCAAGTATCATTACGCCAAGATATTTCTCATTTCCTGTTTTAAGTGTCGCTATAAAACTAGTGTTCCCCAAAAACCAGGCGATCCCCTTCCACTCGTCTTTGACAAGTGAAATCTTCGCGTCCAGCCAATTACCAAGGTTATTCTCGTTAAGAGTTTTAACTACCGCCCACATCCTTAGGGCAAATCCAACAAAGCTGGCAATAATAAATCCGTATAGCACCCCTTTGATACCAAGCCCGGCATAAAGCGCTCCAACCACGATTAGCAATCTGAAGAACTTTTGAAACGAATTTATGAATGCGATGGTTTTAAACCTGTCGAAGACTCTTAGTATCGCATCAGACGTAGAATTTGCGGTGTCTATAAAAAGGCTTATTGAGAATATCCATATCAGCACGTAAGCATCAGGGGAGTGTATTACATACTGGCTTATAAGCTTTGCGCTTAGAATGGCGATTATAAATGCTATGATGCCGCTTCCTATATCTAAAAGGTATGAGAGCTTTATCATTGAGCGGGTTTTGTCCATCTCCCCCTGCTCAAGATATGTACCTATGTATTTAGTTGCCGTCTCCCATACTTTTAAGTCAAAGAACATGTTTAAAATAGAGATATATGCGATTACTAGTGTAAGAAGACCATAGTCTGACACTCCAAGGAGTCTTGCCACCACAATGGTTTGAATTGCCGTGAAAATGCCAGAGGCCGTTTTTCCGCCAAAGAGCCAGGAGGCATTTAAATATAGTCTTTTTTGAATGTTCTCTTTATTGCTCATAGTGAACGTCTAATTACATCTATATAGTTTTTTATCATTCCGTCTTCAGTGTGGTTTTTTAGTACATTCTCCTTTCCTGCCGCACCCATTCCAATTGCCAGCTTCTCGTCACCTAGAATTTTATTAATTGCAGATGCTAGATCCTCAGGACTCTCAGGATCTACTAAAAACCCAGTCTCCCCATCCTTTACAGCTTCAACTGAGCCGCCATGATTGCCGGCTATAAGTGGTTTTTTCCTGGCGCTCGCCTCGATTAGTGCATTGGGCAGTCCCTCTATCTTATTGTTCCAATAGCGGTTAGGCATAACAAAAATATCGCACATATCAATGAAGCTTATTACCTCTTCATGGGCAACTCCGCCCGTAAATATTACATTTTCTGAAACTGCCAGCTCCTGTGCCAGTTCAGAGAATTTTTGTCTATATCTGCCGTCGCCTACAATCAAGTATTTTAAGTTTGGAAATTGCTTAAGAACCTCTGGGAGTGATCTGATTACCATATCCTGCCCCTTTCTAGGCAGCACCCTGGCCACAGTTAAAAGAACTTTGTCATTACTACTGATACCGTAGCTGTTTCTAAGCGAGTTTATTTGCCCTTGGTCAGGCTCGGAAGAAAGAAGATAATTCTCAACTCCATTATAGACTACTTCTATTTTATCACTGGGCACACCTACGCTCTCGACAAGCTCCTTAGTATTATGACTCACAGCAATAATTTTTGATGCATTATCATAGAGCTTTTTCATAGGACGGCGCATTACTTTTTTAAAAAATTTGTTGCCGTAAAAACAAGTTGTTATCCCCGAGCCAGCGATCCTAACAATTGGGCTAAAGTCGTACCGATTCAGATTCCCGCCCGCAGCCTCAGCCTCTTCTGTAATGAATAGCACAGCGTCAGGTTTTTCTTCGCGTATTGCATTAGACAAATACCTTTGTCCATAGGCTATCTCAGCAAATGGAATTACCTTTATCCATTTTTTGCTTATCATAGGAGCTCTTATAACCTTACATGGGAGTTTTTCATCAACACTTTGATCCTCTGGACCATAGCCTGGTGCAAGCACGACTACATCTATATCAGTAGCCCCTATTCCGTTTGCTAACTTATGGCTTGTGGTAGCTAATCCGCCCAGAAAAGGCGGAAATTCGTGAGTATATATTAGTAGTTTCATTAATCTCTATCTGGCGCATTTCTGTGTCATGCTTCATGATATTTTGGCATAAATGACCCTATGTGTAAATGGCAGGGCTTTGTGTTACTATGTAGTTGGTAGACTAAATATTAAGGAGGGTATCTTGAAAACTCAACTATTTTCTGTGTTTATTTTAGCTTTAGTATTTAGTGTGAATTATGCGGCGGCACAGACCATACCGCTCAGTGCCGAGCTAAGCCCTTCGCAGGCAAGAGCTGCGCTAAATTATGAGCCTACCAAGGGCCCATTGGAATCATTCTTCCCCCAGTGCTCAGTAGATAAGCAGACTGCATCAGACCTAGCGGATGCAAAAGCAGAGGGAAACTTCGTACTTGATCCTGAGAAAAAAGAACTCACTTATAAAATAGTATATAGCGGCCTAAGCGGAGGTCCGATCATGGCACATTTTCACCACGGAGCCCCAGGAGTTAATGGCCCAATACTTCAAACAATTTGCGGCATGCCTCCACCAACTTCACCTATAGGCTACTCTGACGGCGCACTAATTGGTAAAGAGTGCTTAGATTCACCAAAGGGTGTTATGCAGGGCAAGTACAACTTAAAAGATTATAATTGCCCGGCTGATGATACGTCTTGTAAGTCTTTGAGTGTAGAGGAGCAAGTGCAGATAATCGCCTGCGGAAATTTATATGTAAATTTCCACACCTGTCTGAATCAGCCTGGAGAGATAGCAGGTCAGATGATACCTCTTAAGTGGATGGGAGATGAGTATGACTGCAATGCTCTTCCTACAAAAGGGAACTAATAAAACTCTTTGCTTGGGTTTAGGCGGCTAAATGATATATTATATTCCTAAAACATAAACTATGGAGAAGTGCATGGATAATTTAGCTCAGGAAATATTGGAATTTCTAAAAACACAGGCAGGACAAGGAAACTCAAACACTTCAAAAATCACAGAGAAGATAATACAGCTACACCCTGATCTGGATTATGACAGAACGAAAATCGATGTTGTGCAAACTCTAAGAGATTTAAACGATAATGGCCAAATCCAAATCATGACCCAAAACTGGGAGTTTGGCGAAGAGTTTTTGTATTTAGACTCTGGCACAAAGGATAAAATTGAGATCCTCTAAGATAGATTATATAAGAATCACAGGAATTTATGAGCTTGATTCGGACACTGATAGCGCTGATGTCACATTTAATATTGAGCATTCAGCTAACCAGGATTTCAGCAAATTAAAGACTGGAATAATTACACTCAGGCTTTCAGAGCTAATAGATGTAAATGGTTATCAGGAAAAAGATATCGAGCTAATCGCATCACAATTGGTTAAGCAGGTACTTATTAGGGAGCGAGATGAAGATAGGCTCATAAACATATTGCATTTTGATGGACTGCCTCTTGAAGATTGGCTCCTAAGCAATACTCCTATACAAAAACATTAGTTATAATTATTCGAAAGCCTTTACATTGTTGAATAAAATGGTGTATAATTCACCGAATTAGTTTTTCATAAAACTAATAGTTCTTTGACAATTTAAATCAATATAAAGACAAGAGATGCTGGTCTGGGAAACCGGTAATTTTTGGGTTGGGTGAATTATAATTTCTCGTAGGAGGTATAGGTATGGTACTGAGGCGTTCTCTTCTTTTATTGATTGCACTTCTTCTTCCAACAATAGCCTTTGCAACTACCACATATGTTGTCAAAAAGGGGGACAATCTTTACGATCTATCTAGGAAGTATGGAGTATCGGTAGAAGATATAAAAAAATTTAACAAGCTTGATAGTGTTAACTTAAATATTGGTGATGAATTACTTATTCCGAATTCAAATAAAGATGGCAATAATAAATATGTAGTAAAAAGTGGGGACACACTAAGTCAAATCGCTGAGAAGCTCGGCGTAAGAACAAAAGATTTAAGAGCAGCAAACAATTTAAAAAACGACAAACTAAGTATTGGTCAAACTCTTTTAATTCCGTCTAGTAAAAACAATTCAAATGAAGTAGTAGCTAAAAAAGCAGTTGCGCCTGAAAAGGCCCAGCCCGCTAGTCCAGCCAAAACAGAAATAACTACAGGCACTTACACCGTTAAAAGCGGGGACACATTAGGACATATTGCTGAGGCACATAAAGTAAAAACTGCCGTGCTAAAAAAGGCAAACAATCTTAAAAACAACAACCTTCAAATCGGGCAAAAGCTCGTTATACCAAATTCTTCAGATGTTATAGAAGTTAGAAAAGTTAAACAAAGCACTTCAGAGACTGCGCCAGAAGTTAAACATCCTAAGAGGGACTCTGGCAATACAAACATGACAGTATCAAACGTCTATATTGTAAATCAGGGCGATACTATATATGAAATATCTAACAGATTAAACCTTTCAAAAAACGATTTAAAAAAATACAACAACCTAGAAAGCAATTACCTGAAAATCGGCCAGGAGCTGTACCTGACTCCAAATAAAAAGATGCTAACAGTGTCTGAGCGTGCCGAGAAAAAACTAAAATCCAAATACACAAGCGAGTATAAAGTTAAGAGTGGAGACACTCTAGGGCATATTGCGGCAAAACACAAGACATCGGTATCAGATCTTAAAAAAGCCAATAACCTTAAAAACAGCAATCTTTCTATCGGTAAAGTTTTGAAAGTTCCTGCTGTAGCTAAAAAAGATAAAGCAGTAGCAAATAAGACAACTCAACAAAAAACTTCCCGCACAAAAAACACAAAGTACATAGTTAAAAGAGGCGATACGCTTAGCGTTATAGCAGATAAATACGATGTTAGTGTTGCAAAAATTAAAGATGCAAGCGCACTTAAAAACAACAAGATAAAAGTTGGGGATGTTCTTTTAATCCCTGGTACCCATATAGTTGCTGTAAGCAAACCTATACCAGCAAAAAAGGTTTCGAAACCTAAAACATCAAGACCTAGCGGTGCCAAGTACTCTGTAGTAACTGGTGATACGCTAGGAAAGATAGCAAATCAGTTCGGTGTTAGTGTTTCAGAGCTAAAAAAAGCAAACAATCTTAAAAAGAACGATCTATACGTAGGGATGAAACTAGTAATCCCGGGCAAAACTTCAATCAAACCAATTTCCACTCAGACTGCTAAAAAATCTTCAACACAAAATAAATCAAACGGCTCAGCAAATACAGTTCCTGCCGATATGAAAATTAAGCAGGACATCATAAAAACTGCCGTGCAGTACCTCGGAGTGCCTTACAAGTTTGGCGGCAACTCACTTAAATACGGTATAGACTGCTCAGCCTATGTAAAGAAAATTTTCGGCAAATACAACATTGATCTACCAAGAACAGCAAGAGATATTTACTGGCACGCCGGAACTAAAGTCGCAAAAAGTCAACTACAGACTGGCGACTTAGTGTTCTTTACAACCTATGCCAAGTTCCCTTCACATGTTGGGATTTACATGGGTAACGGACAGTTTATCCATGCATCATCAGGTGCGCGTAAAGTCTCCATTACAAGCCTGAATAAAAAGTACTATCAAAAGCGCTACATTGGGGCAAAGAGAATCCCTGTTTCAGCTGTGTTTGAAAAAGAATACTCTCAGAAATAAGAAGCGCCTTATAATCTAGTAGCTACCTTCCAAATTTTCGACATAAGTGGACTATAACGCATGTTCCACTTTTATATTTTGCTGCATTGAAAGATAGAAAGCAGTGTTTATATTAAAGAGAAACCATGGACAAATACCTTCGAGTTTTTGAGGACTTTCTGAGCTCAGAGAGAAACTACTCAAAACACACTATAAAAGCATATTTAGCGGATATAAAAGAATTTGGTTTAGTGCTTTCTGAAATGAGCCTAACCACGGATAGTGGCGACATAGATTTTGAGAATTTAGATGAGGCGCCAATTAGGGTTTATATAAGCAAGCTTTATAACAAGAACAAAAAAGTCTCAATCTCAAGAAAACTAGCATCAATAAGAACCTTTTTTGAATTTCTTATAAGAGGCGGCCATATGAAATCAAACTCGGCCAAATTAGTGCCCACGCCTAAAGCTGAGAAAAAGCTGCCCACATTCCTAACAGTTGATGAAGTGATTAAACTGGTTGAGACTCCGGGGAGCGATAACGCCTATGAGTCTCGGGATAGAGCTATACTAGAGCTACTTTATTCAAGCGGTTTAAGGGTATCAGAGCTGGTCGGGGTTAATTTACAAGATTTAGATTTGGACGCTATGAGTGTTAAAGTGCTTGGGAAAGGGAATAAAGAGCGCATTGTCCCCCTCGGGTCTAAAGCATGCAGTGCTCTTGAGACTTATCTTAGACAACGGCTCGATCTAAAACCTAAAGATGACCACCTTTTTGTTAATTCAAGGGGTGGGAGACTTACAACAAGAAGCGTGGACAGGATTATTAAAAAATATGCAGCTATTTCAGGGATACCAAAGAATATAAGCCCACATGTGCTCAGGCACACGTTTGCTACTCACCTTTTAGGCGGGGGAGCAGATCTTAGAGCAATTCAAGAGATGCTAGGGCACAAAAGTCTATCTACTACACAGAGATATACGCACACATCAATAGAGCAATTAATGGAGATTTACGATAAAACACACCCACGTGCATAAAAGGACACAAAATGGAAAATTTTCACGGAACAACAATAGTATGTGTTAAGAAGAACAATCAAGTCGCAATGGCGGGAGACGGTCAGGTCACCCTTGGCCAAACTGCAATAAA
The DNA here is from genome assembly GCA_039028315.1 of Thermodesulfobacteriota bacterium. NCBI lineage: Bacteria > Pseudomonadati > Thermodesulfobacteriota > Thermodesulfobacteriota bacterium. The sequence goes on from JBCCIH010000053.1 coordinate 9,244, forward strand.
GCATTCGGCAAAAAAGGTAAGAAAAATTTACAGCGATAAAGTTGTTGTAGGTTTTGCCGGCGCCACAGCTGATGCAATGACACTGTTTGATAAGTTTGAAGCCAAATTAGAAGAGTTTAGGGGCAATCTTAGCAGAGCATCTGTTGAGCTTGCAAGAGACTGGAGAACAGACAGAATCCTAAGAAGATTAGAAGCCCTTTTGGCAGTGGCCGATAGTGAGTCAATGTTCTTGATCTCCGGAAGCGGAGATGTGCTTGAGCCGGATGACAATGTTATAGCTATCGGCTCTGGTGGTTCCTTCGCACAGGCAGCAGCTAAAGCACTGACTAAATTTTCTGACCTTAGTGCAGAAGAGGTGGTTAAACAATCGATGCACATTGCATCTGAGATATGTGTATACACTAATGACAATATAACAATTGAGGTACTAGATTCTAATGAGTAAAGACATATTTTTTACACCCAGAGAGATAGTTTCAGAGCTAGATAGATATATCATCGGACAGGATAAAGCTAAAAGAGCTGTATCTATAGCGCTTAGAAACCGCTGGAGGCGTCAGCGTGTTTCACCTGATCTAAAGGATGAGATAGCACCAAAGAACATCCTTATGATCGGACCAACCGGAGTTGGTAAAACAGAAATCGCAAGAAGGCTAGCTAAACTGGCACAGGCCCCGTTTTTAAAAGTCGAGGCTTCAAAGTTTACTGAAGTCGGCTATGTAGGAAGAGACGTTGAGTCTATGATCAGAGACATCACTGATATCGCAATCAAGATGGTAACGGATGAGGAAAAAACCTCTGTTAGAGTAAAAGCAGAGGAGATGGCAGAGGAGCGCATGCTCGATTTACTCTTGCCGCCGCCAACTGCTAACCCCGAGAATCAAGAGGTTGATTCCAGCAGCGATACCAGACAAAAGCTTCGTAAACTGCTACGTGAAGGAAAGCTTGATGAAAGATATGTAGATTTAGAGGTAACATCCAAGAACCTACCGATACAGGTCTTCTCCCCCTCTGGTATGGATGATATGGATATCAATATCTCTGATATGATAGGAAACCTTTTCCCAAAGAAAACGAAACAGAGAAAAGTAAACGTGCCTGAGGCGATGGAGATTTTGATACAAGAAGAAGCCCAAAAGCTAATAGACATGGATAACGTGGTTAAACTTGCGATAGACCGAGTTGAGCAGTCAGGGATTATCTTTATTGATGAGATAGACAAAGTTGCGGGCCGTGAGAGCTCAGCCGGGCCGGATGTCTCTAGAGAAGGAGTTCAAAGAGACCTTCTTCCAATAATCGAGGGCTGCACAGTAAATACGAAACACGGTATGGTCAAGACCGATCATATCTTATTCGTAGGTGCAGGAGCCTTTCACGTATCAAAGCCATCTGACTTAATTCCTGAGCTTCAGGGAAGATTCCCAATCAGGGTTGAGCTTGAGCCTCTATCAACAGATGATTTTGTAAACATTTTAACAAAGCCTAAAAATGCTCTGATAAAGCAGTATATGGAACTCTTAAATACTGAGAATATTGAGCTTGTTTTTGCGGATGACGCAATAGCCGAGATTGCTCACACTGCCCAGAGCGTAAATGAATCAACTGAGAATATCGGCGCTAGAAGACTCCATACAATCATGGAGAAAATGCTGGATGATATTTCATTTGAAGCTCCCGATATGACAGAGGAAAAGATAGTAATTGACGCAAACTATGTAAAAGATAAGATCTCTGACATTGTGAAAGACAGAGACCTTAGCAGATATATTTTATAGTCCGAGGTAAAAGTAATTGTCCGTGTTTGCCATTACCAGATGTGTTTATGATGATGACATAAAACAAGAGCTATTGGATATAAAAAAGCTCTCACTTCGAATTCTGCAAAAGCAAAAGGGTTTTGTCGGGGTAAGGCAGTTTATCTGCGATGAAATGAATGAGATGGTTTCAGTCATAGAGTGGGAGAGCAAAGAGGACCATGAGGCCAGTATGGAAAGCACTGATTGGGATCCTGTAAATCCAACATGGATGGCGCTTACAAAAGGCGGGAAGATCACATTTGAAGTAAGTCTTTTTGAAGAACATTAATATCCATAAAACTAAACCTTACTCTGCCATAGCACCTTGCCGACAAAAAACGGCCCTAAACTTTCTAAATATTGAGAGGTCTGCTTAGTTTTTCGCATCGCCTGAATTAGTGCTGAAAGAGGGAAAAGCTCCTTTCCCAATACACCTATAACAAAATCGTTGTCGTACTTATCAAGCCCGTGGCAGGCGAGTCTGATGTCGGTTGCTAAGCCCGAGTGCCCGAATTTAAAACCCAATTTCCCATGTTCACCTAAAACTGCTCTTTGTTCATCTTCAGATAAAGTTTCAAAATTTTTGTCCCTTCTAAGCGGATACCATATTGCCCAGGGAAGCTCAGGGTTTAAAACCTTTGCCTTAGGTCCGCTTATAAGCGTTTTGTCTAAATCAGGCTCATATCCGAGTGAGTATGTTCTGCCAAACATTGTGAACTCTGGTTTTGGTGTAAGTTCCATAAATGCCGAGTCCTGAAGAAAATCTCTTAGCTCAGTTACAAAAGAATCTGGATCCTCATTTAATGCTAAAAGGCCAATACCGTAAGGATCGTTAATATCGGCATACAGAACAAGGTCCATATTAGTATCTTCTAGTTCTTTTATGAGCTCGTCTGTATTCCAGCAGTCGCCAAAAGCCATAAATTGCATAAACAGCCTTCTATCAGAGGATATTACGGTACCGTCTTTTTCCCGGCCCTTCTCGCTTATGTCTACTTTGCTCTCTTTATAATCTGTACTCATTCGGCTCGTCTCCTTAAACGAAAATATAACAGGA
>JBCCIH010000054.1 GCA_039028315.1 Thermodesulfobacteriota bacterium
AGAAAAAGACACTAAAAAGGCTAAATCCAAAAAGAAGAAGTAATTCATTGTAATTTCCCGCCCTACTCTTTAAGATATCATTATAAATTAATCAACAGCTGTAAGGATAGCCATGGACTTAGGCATTAAAGACAAAGTAGCGATCGTAGCGGCATCAAGTAAAGGACTCGGCAAGGCCACAGCAATAGCGCTTGCTAACGAAGGCGTAAAGCTTACTATTTGCGCTCGTGATAGAGACACCCTTTTTAAAACCGCAGACAATATTATCGCCCAAACCTCTGCCGATGTGCTGCCGGTAGTTTGTGATGTTAGCAGCACGGAGCAAGTTAAGAACGTAGTCAATGAAACTATAAACAAATACTCCAGAGTGGACATCCTAGTTAACAATGCAGGAGGACCACCAACAGGCGAATTTTTGGATTTTTCATTGGAAGCTTGGCAAAAAGCAGTTGAGCTTAACCTGTATAGTGCAATCACATTTAGTAAAGAAGTAATACCCCATATGCAAAAAAATAAATGGGGCCGCATCATAAACATCACCTCCTATGCGGTCAAACAGCCCGTCGATGGGTTGATGCTGTCTAACACCGTTAGAGCCGGAATAGTCGGGCTTGCAAAAACTCTTTCTAATGAATTTGCTTCGGATAATATTTTAGTGAACAACATTTGCCCTGGAAGAATTCATACAGACCGTATTATCTTTCTCGCAAATGATAGAGCGCAAAAACTGGGAAAGGATATTGATCAGGTGATTGAGGAGATGGGAGAAGATGTTCCGGTCGGAAGAATCGGAAAACCAGAAGAGCTTGCAGCCCTAGCAGTATTTTTGGCCTCTGAGAAAGCTAGCTATATCACTGGAACAACAATTCAAGTAGACGGAGGGCTTACAAAGAGCCTTCTCTAAAATGTCACACGAAAAAAGTAAAAGAAATTCTGATGGAAGCTCCGTTCTTTATCTCGCCCTACTGTGCCTTCTATACTTTTTTCTTACCTCTAATTACTTGCCCTTTGGAAACGATGATGAGTTTAATCAAGATGATTTGATCTACGTTGAAATTTCAGAGGATGACTCATCAAAAGTAATAAGTGTCACAAATCCAGCTCAGCTTAAAGCATTGAAATCAAAACATAAGGTTACCCAAGACCTTAGATCTGGTGACAAAATCGTTATAGAAGGATATTCATCAATTGAGAAGATGAGCGGCTTAAAACGAATTTCGCTTGGTATTCCTATTGGCATTAATTCTGCGGAGCTAGAAGATTTGACTGCAATTCCTGGTATTGGCCCGCTGCTTGCCCAAAGCATCATTGATTATATATCTAACAAAGAGGAAATAGAGAGTATTGATGAGCTAGACAGCATTGAGGGTATAGGCAAGTATAAGCTGGAGTCGTTAAAGAGTCACACAACTATAGACTAACGATTCATAATAAAATCAATCTCGGTCTCGCTATCGTTTCTCTGCTGACCGTAATCCGTTGGATAGTATTCCATCGGCATTTCCTGCTCTATTCTAACGCTATGTCTGATAGAATCTAAAACGTCTTTCCTCAGAGAATCAACACTGTAGGGAATATTTCCATACGGCGTGCTTACAATCTGTATGCTTTCGGGTTTCCTAAATGAGCCACCGGGATATTCCGTGAGAGCTTCCTGCATATAGTCAACCCATATTGGAAGCGCTGCTCTTGATCCGGATTCTTTTTTTCCAAGGCTTTTGTGATCGTCCCTTCCAACCCAAACAGCTGTTGTGAGCCTTGGACTAAACCCTACAAACCATGCATCAGTGTAGTCATTGGTAGTTCCTGTTTTGCCGCCCACTGGGGCTAATTTAGTGAGTCCCAGAGCCCTCATCCCAGTGCCCTCTTTTACAACAGCTTGAAGAAGATCTGCCATAATAAAGGCCGTCTCAGGACTGATGGTCTGCTCAGCAGCCTCAGCAGAATTAAAGTCAACTGGGCCTTCTTTTATAAGTTCTAAAAACTCTTTCGGAGTTAAAAAGGAGTAACCACTGTCACCAAAAAAGTCGCTCGTATCCATTAAGATATCTTCTTTAAGTGACTCAAGATCAGAATCAGTGTCTCTGCCCTTTTCTTTTGCTAGCTGTTTGATTATATCAAGCCTCTTTTGCTCACGCTCAGCTTTTAGGCTCTCTTCTTGTGAAACGAATGTTCCGCCAGTATTGTCCTCAATAATCCTTCCGTTTCTATCATAAATTCGAAGAATGAACTGTGGCTCGACCAATTTCCCGCCCGATGCAAAAACATTATAAGCCTTTACAAGCTCTATCATTTTTAGATCCGTGCCGCCGAGAGCTAGTGATGGATAAGGATTTAACTTTGATGTAAACCCAAAGTTGTCTGAATAATCTACTACGTATGAGGGGTCAATCTCTAACATGATGCGTACGGTTGCTAAGTTTCTAGACTTTGCAAGGGCCTGTCTTAGAACTATTGCCCCTCGATATTCGCCGTCATAGTTCTGAGGCACCCAGTCCTTAACCGCAACCGGCATATCGTACAAAATAGAGGTTTCTGAAAAACCTTTATCAAGCGCTGCCGAATATACCATAGGCTTAAACGCTGAGCCCGGCTGCCTTAGGGCCTGTGTCGCCCTGTTAAACTGAGAGTTGCCAAAATCAAAACCTCCTGCCATGGCCAAAATATGCCCGTTTGTATCCATAGAAACCAGAGCCGCTTGAGCTACTGGATTTATATATAGTGAGAATCTATTTTTATTGTTCCGCTCACCTAAAGCTTTTACGCTAATGACATCTCCAACTTTAAATTCGACAGGTGAGACGCTTACGCCTTTAAGGGATTCGATGTCTTGGTAGCTAATCCCCTTACCTATGGGATTAGTCACAGTATATAAAAGACTACCGCTATCGTCCCCTACCCCGACTTGTGCCCGGTAGAACTGAATACCGTCTTCACTTTCTTTTTTAAGTTTGCTGACTTTTGTTATTACTCCGTCATAAATAGTGCCCTTTTCAACGCTCTGCACCTGCTGGGAGTCCCTGTACTTATCTATCGCGCCTTGAGTGCCAAGTTTTTTAGAAACAAGTTTTCGTCCGTGTCTGGATTCAAGGTTGAGAACTCCTCTTTTAACTGCCCATCTTGCCTCATTGTTAAGCTTTAAATCTAAAGTGGTGAATATCTTATAGCCGCCGTTTAAATAGGCCTCCGTTCCAACTTTGCTCTCTAGATATTTCCTGACATGCTCAACAAAGTATGGCGCCAGCTCATAATTAACCCTTTTTCTTGGAACAATTTCAATCTCGTATTCTAGCGCCTCTGCCCACTCGTCGTCTGTAATAAAACCCTCTTCATGCATCAGTTTAAGTACAGTTTTCTGACGCTCCAAAGCTCTGTTTAGGTGTTTTCTGGGAGAGAAATATTCAGGTTTTTTGGGAAGACCCGCTAAAAGGGCGGCCTGCGCAATATTGATGTCAATAGCAGACTTGCCAAAATAGTTCTGACTTGCCATCTCTACTCCGTATGTGCCGTCAGCCAAATATATATGGTTTAGATACAAAAACAGAATCTCTTCTTTTGATAAATTATTTTCTATTTCATGAGCTAGGATGGCCTCTTTAATCTTTCTGGAAAGAGTGCGCTCAGGGGTTAAAATGACATTTTTAATAACCTGCTGAGTAATTGTACTAGCTCCCCTCACCCAATCGCCCTCCTGGATGTTCTGCATCATAGCAGCCATGATACTCTTAATATCTACGCCTTCGTGCTCAAAGAACCGCCTATCTTCAATAGCAATAAATGCGTTTCTTATATGGGGTGGGATTTGCTCGTATCTAACAATTTTGCGCCTTTCAAACGCAAACTCACCTATCATCGTTCCGTCTGCAGAATATACTTCTGTAACTAGCTTAGGCTGATACCCTGTGATCACTGAGAGATCAGGAAGATCTTTTGTGTAATATTTGTAACCCGCATATAAGGTCAAAACCCCGGCTCCCGCAACGATTAGGCAAAATACGAGAAAATATAGCCAGAACTTGCTTTTCTTGGGTTTTGCTTTAAGTTTTTTAGTCTGTTTTTTAGCCATGAATATTAATATGTTCCGTTAAGAATTACCGGGTAAAGCTTAGAATTAATGATTATTATACCTGAGACAATGCTATTAAATAAACAAAAAAATAGGCTATCATTAATATTATGAGTGAATCAGAAAACATACAGAGCTTAGATACCTTCATCCGAAATGTGCAAAATCAAGAAGTTAAAGGCCTTTTGCTTAAGCTTAAAAACGAGATGAGAAAACCAGACGTCACATGGGAGTCAGTTAAGACAATCTTGTCCTCAATTGAGCAAAAAGACCCGGAATTAATGACCCAAACATTATCTATGCTAATAAAGGAATGATCTAAGAATTTAATTGGCGACTAAATCAAAACAACTATGAATTTGCAAAATGATGAGCTAAAAGTTGTAAATAACTTACTCGATCTTATCGGCAACACCCCTGTAATACGGCTTAACAATCTAATTGAGCCCAATTCTGCTGCACTTTGGGCTAAACTTGAAAATTTAAACCCTGCAGGAAGCATAAAAGAGAGAATCTGTCTAAGCATGATTGAGGCTGAAGAGAAAAATGGATCTATCAGCCCCGACAAGACTGTAATTATAGATGCCACAAGCGGTAATACAGGTATTGGACTCGCTTTGGTTTGCGCAATCAAGGGCTATAAACTCATTCTGACTATGCCTGATGACAAGAGCATGGAGAGAAGATTGCTTCTCGCGGCCTACGGCGCAGAGGTAGTTCTAACGCCTGCTGAAGAGCAAATGGAAGGCGCGATATCCAAAGCATTGGAAATTGCACAAGATACACCAAACTCCTTTATGCTGAATCAGTTTAGCAACTCAGAGAATGCGGCAACACACAAAGTCACAACAGGTAAAGAGATAATTGAGCAAGTACCAGGGAACATTGACGCATTTGTAGTTGGCGTAGGCACAGGAGGAACTATTACCGGCGCTGGGGAAATGCTTAAGGAGCATTATCCTGACATACTTCTTGTTGCAGTCGAACCCAAGGAATCGGCTGTTCTATCGGGCGGAGATGCTCATGTTCATGAGATACAGGGTATCGGAGCTGGTTTTGTGCCAGAAATCCTGACAATGGGCATTTATGATGAGATTATGCCGGTAAGCACCAAAGAAGCAAGGGAATTTACAAGAGAAATAGCTTTAAAAGAAGGAATATTAGTAGGTATTTCAGCCGGTGCTGCGGGATATGCAGCACAAAAAATAGCTCAAAGACTAGGTGAAGGGAAAAACGTAGTAACAATTTTTTGCGATACCGGTGAGAGATACTTAAGCACAGGGCTTTTCGATTAGGATCTAAAATTGCATAATTGGTCCTAATTGGTCTTTATAATTAAGGAATATTATTGAAAAGGCCCTATAACTATGCTATCATTTTCGATGTAGTTTTATGTTTTAATATCAATAATTACAAGAGGGAACTTTGAACAGTCAGTTATTTAAAAATTTAGTACTCTGGTTAGTGATATTTGTAGCAATCATAGCACTTTACCAACTAGTAAACACCCCAAGAACAGGATACGAGGAGATTCCATACAGTGAGTTTCTGACGAGCGTAGAAACTGGGGATGTAAAAGATGTTGTATTCAAAGGCGAGGAAATCAAGGGTGAATACACTGACTCTAGCGCTAGTGAAAACAAAAGTTTCAAAACAATTGGTCCTGCAAGTGATCAATTAATTGCAACACTTGAAGAAAAAGGCGTAACTTTTAAATTTGACGCAGATAGTGAAGGTTCATTAACCAGCATTCTACTAAACTGGGCCCCTCTTCTTTTACTAGTTGTTATTATGGTTTTCTTTATGCGCCAGCTCCAGGCGGGCGGCACAAAAGCTATGTCATTCGGCAAGAACAAAGCCCGTATGCTTAGCGAGAATCAAAACAAGACTACTTTTAAAGACGTAGCTGGAATTGATGAAGCTAAAGAAGAAGTACAAGAAATAGTAGAGTTTTTAAGAAGTCCTAAGAAATTTACAAAGCTTGGCGGCAGAATCCCTAAAGGCATATTGCTCGTTGGACCGCCGGGAACGGGTAAAACCTTGTTGGCAAAAGCGATTGCCGGTGAGGCGGGCGTTCCGTTCTTTATCATAAGCGGTAGTGATTTTGTAGAAATGTTTGTTGGAGTCGGAGCTTCACGAGTTAGAGATCTTTTTGTTCAGGCAAAACGCCATGCGCCCTGCATTATATTTGTAGACGAGCTTGACGCTGTTGGGCGTCATAGAGGCGCAGGTCTTGGCGGAGGTCATGACGAGAGAGAACAAACACTCAACCAGCTATTGGTTGAGATGGACGGATTTGAATCAAACGAGGGAATAATCGTTATGGCAGCAACGAACAGGCCAGACGTGTTAGACCCTGCTCTTCTTAGACCTGGAAGGTTTGACAGACAAGTTGTAGTGCCAAGACCAGACGTAAGAGGAAGAGAAGAAATTTTAAAAGTACATTCCAGAAACACGCCTATTGAAGATGAGGTTGATCTTTCTGTTATAGCCAGATCTACCCCTGGTTTTTCAGGTGCTGATCTAGAAAACCTTGTAAACGAATCTGCGCTTCATGCAGCAAGGTTCGGCAGGATGAAGATCACAATGGACGACTTTGAATATGCTAAAGATAAAGTGATTATGGGCGTTGAAAGAAAAAGCATGATAATCAGTGATTCAGAAAGAAAGATAACTGCCTATCATGAGGCAGGCCATGCGCTCGTTGCAAAACTTACCCCAGGCACAGATCCAATACACAAAGTAACAATTATCCCAAGGGGAATGGCCCTTGGTGTAACACAGCAGCTTCCTATTGAGGACCGATACACACTATCAAGAACAAACCTAAACGCAACCATAATGGTTCTTTTAGGGGGCAGAGCAGCTGAGGAGATTGTGTTCGGCGAGAGAACAAGCGGCGCTGGAAATGATCTAGAACGAGTAACAGAGATCGCTCGCAGAATGGTATGTGAGTGGGGGATGAGTGAAAAAGTAGGCCCTATAACCTTCGGAAAAGGTGATGAACAGGTCTTTTTGGGCAAGGAGATATCTAAGCAAAAAGACTATAGCGAGGTAACAGCAATAGAGATCGACAATGAGATCAAAACAATTGTTACCGGCAACTACGAGAAAGCTAAGAAGCTTCTTGAGGACGACATTGACCTTCTTCATAAAGTAGCCGAAGTTCTTTTAGACCAAGAAGTAATAGACGGTAAAGAGCTTGATGAGTTGATTAAAAACAACAAACCAGATAATTACCCGTCACCATGGGAAAACCCAATTAGTCCGGAAGGTTCCATGGCCTTTAGAGATAATAATATAAAAGATACTTAATCTGATTAAGCTGTTTTTTATTTCTTACTGGTAATCAAAGCTGTACCAATTAACAAAGAGTTACAACAAGTGGATTTATTTGGTAAACCGCACAAGGGAAATGGATATAGAGAAAAAAAAAGCTCCCATTTTAGACCCAAATATCAAAGTGGATAGGTCTGCACTTTTAAGCTCATCAGATTCAGATATGAAAAAGTCCATATTTAAATGCAAAGACCATGAGCTTGAAATAGGAGGGAAAACCTACGTTATGGGAGTGCTTAATCTGACTCCCGACTCATTTTATGACGGTGGGCGTTACACAGATTTAGACAAAGCGATCTTCCACGTAGAGCAAATGATTGAGCAAGGCGCCGATATTATAGATGTCGGCGGTGAGTCAACTAGACCTGGATCAAGCGGGGTAACCTTAGAAGAAGAATTGGATAGAACTATTCCTGCAATAAAGCAGATCAAAAATAATTTTGATACAATCATTTCGATTGATACTACAAAGTCTAAAGTTGCAAAAGAGGCTCTTTTGCAAGGAGCATCAATAGTAAATGATATAAGCGGGCTCAATTTTGATCCATTGATAGGTGACGTAGCTGCTGAATACAAAGCAGGAGTTATACTGACCCATACATCTTCTAAACCAATTGATATGCAGGAACATACTTCTTATGAATCGGTAATAGAGGATGTTATAAGAAGTTTAGAGCATTCTATCCATGCAGCGAAAGATTGTGGAGTGGATGATGACCGAATTGCAATTGATCCTGGGTTTGGTTTTGGAAAGACTGCAGAGCAAAACCTTACAATTTTAAAAAACTTACATGAGTTCAGTAAGCTTGAAAAACCAATACTAATTGGAACATCAAATAAGACCTTTATTGGAAAAACGCTAGACGCTGATATTGACTCTAGAACAGAAGGCACAGCCGCAACAATTGCGGTTGGGATATTAAATGGCGCTTCCATTATCAGGGTTCATGATATAGCTTATATGAGTAAGGTAAGTAAAATGGTGGATGCTATAAAAAACGCGAATTAAAGGAATATAGAGAAAGAAAATGTTTGAGACAATACTAAACTTTAGATACATATGGGATACGCTCGATATACTTCTTGTTGCGTTTATTATCTACTATGCACTGACAATGATAGAGGGAACAAGGGCTCTTCAAGTCCTTTTCGGACTGGTTTTACTATTTGTTCTATTTTATCTTTCTCAAGGCGGCCTATTTACTCTAAACTGGATCTTAGGGCAATTTCTGGGGTCTATCATACTTATTGTAGTAATACTGTTTCAACACGATATACGAAGAGGACTTGCGGCAATCGGAAGGCGGCCCTTTTTGTTAAATATATCGTCCGGCAAGACGAAAGAATCGTTTGTCGAGGAAGTTGTAAAGGCCTCAAGCTATCTAGCCAACAGACAAATTGGGGCCCTTATAGCCATAGAGAGAAATAACTCTCTTGCAGATTTTATTGAGATTGGCATGAGGATCGATTCTCTTTTATCTAGAGAGCTCATAATCAGCATTTTTAATCCCTCCTCCCCTCTTCATGACGGAGGAATAATTATTGTAAGGGACAGAATCGCCTCAGCGGGATCATTCTTTCCGCTTGTAACAGACCCTGATCTTGAGAGGGATTTGGGTACAAGACACAGAGCTGCAATCGGGCTGTCTGCCGAAACTGACGCGGTTGTGGTTGCAGTGTCGGAGGAGACAGGGAAAATGTCGCTTGCTATTGGAGGAGAGATTTCCAGGGGACTCGACGCGACCTCACTGCACAACGGGCTCTTAGATGCACTTGGAATAAAACGAAGCGTTAAAGTATCAAAGAAACAAAACCCTGCCCCCCAGGAGAGTGAGCAGGCTTAAACTTAGGAAACAATAATGGTTGACTGGCTAAAAAAACCGTTTCAGCACGGAGCTGATGAGGGAAAAAAGAAAACCCCGTTTTTTAATTTTAATAACATCGGGAAAAAAGTTCTTGCTCTTGTTATTGCCATATCACTTTGGCTGGTTGCAAATCTTCAGCACGATGTCGAAAAAAATATTGCCATAGATGTAAACTACGCCAATATTCCTCCCGGCCTAGTAGTGGTCAATAACCCGCCTCAGAAACTAAACTTAAGAGTAAGAGGCCCCAGGAGCCAGCTATCATCAGTTAGTGCTCAGAATATGCTATTCACTGTTGACCTATCAAACATAACAGACGGCATGTCGATGTTTGAAATAGGAACGGATCAGATCACTCCGCCAAGAGACGTGCAAGTAACCGGTATCAGTCCTGCTGAGATAAGAATAGAAACGGATCAGCTTGACGATAAGAAAGTTCAGGTAGAACCAAGCATAGGTCCGCCAGATGAGGGCTATGAGATAGTTGGCAAGCCGGAAGTCAGCCCTAAAACCGCAAGCATTGAAGGGCCACAGAATCTACTTTCTAAAATTAACAGCATAACAACAGATCCTGTTTCACTTGAAGGCGAGAAATCTAAATTCACCATCGAGGCTCCGCTTAGATCGCCCTACTCTATTGTAAATATTCTTGGTGATAATACGGTTAAAGTTACAATTGATCTTAAAGAAAGAACACTAGAGAAAGAATTTAATGACTTAAACATAAGTTATATAAACTTTGACGGGTTTGATTTTGAAACTAATGGAAACACTTCTACTGAGCTCACATTTGAAGGCCCATTTAGCATCATTAACAATCTAAGCAGCAATGACATAGAGCTATATGTTGATGGAAGCGACATATCAAATGCAACTACAGCTAAGAGCTTTAAACTAAAAGTCGGAGTCAATTACCCTAATAAAGATGTTTTAAAATTGACAAAGCAAAACCCAAAGACAATAGAGATAAAGCTTAATTAAATTGGAGAGGAAATTCATTTGAACAACAAAGCAAGACGTCTATTTGGCACAGACGGTATAAGGGGTTTAGCAAATCATGATCCCATGACTCCAGAAATAAGTTTAAAGCTTGGAAAATCTCTTACCTATATACTAAGGCAGAATAAAAAACCCTATTACAAACCAACTATAGTAATTGGCAAAGATACTAGACTATCGGGCTATATTTTTGAGCAAGCCCTGTCCTCAGGGATAGCATCCATGGGAGGCGAAGTTCTCTTAGTAGGGCCACTGCCCACCCCAGCAATTGCTTTTATTACAGCTAGCATGAGAGCGGACGCAGGGATTGTCATCTCAGCCTCTCATAACCCATATGAAGATAACGGTATTAAAATCTTTGATAGATACGGATTTAAACTTCCGGACGAAAAAGAGATGGAGATTGAAGAGCTTATCTATGAAGGCGAACAAAAGCTGATAAAGGCTTCCCCTGATGAGATCGGGAAAGCTTATAGAATAGATGACGCCCCGGGGAGATATGTAGTTTTTGCAAAGAACTCATTCCCCCAGAACTTAACTCTTGAAGGAATAAAAATAGTGCTGGACTGCGCAAATGGGGCAGCGTATAAAGTAGCGCCTATCATTTTTACTGAACTTGGAGCAGACGTAATCACAATTGGTGTAAATCCTAACGGGAAAAATATAAACACTGACTGCGGCTCTCTTAACCCAGCGCTTCTTAAAGAGAAGGTCTTAGAGACAGGAGCGGATCTCGGAATTGCTCTGGACGGCGATGCAGACAGGGTTATTTTTTGTGATGAGAAAGGCGAGATTGTAGACGGTGATAAAATAATTGCGATCTGCGCTCAGGAAATGATTGAAAAAGGAGCTCTTAAGGGCGGCAGTGTGGTTACTACTCTTATGAGCAATATGGCGCTTGAAAGATATATTAAAGAGCAGGGAGTTGAATTTGTAAGAACCCAGGTCGGTGACAGATACGTAGTTGAAGAGATGAGATCAAGGGGCGCAAACCTTGGCGGCGAGCAGTCTGGGCATATTATCTTTTTGGACCATACTACGACTGGAGACGGCACACTGGCCGCGCTACAGATACTGGGAATCATGAGAGCTAAAGAAAAGCCTCTTTCTGAGCTTTCTAATATATTTGAGCTCTATCCTCAGGTGCTTTTAAATGTGAGAGTTAGTAGCAAGAAGGACTTAAATGAAATCCCTGAGCTCTCAAAACAGGTAAAACAAAGTGAGGAGAAATTAAACGGAAAAGGTCGTATTAATATCAGATACTCCGGAACTGAACCTATATCGCGTGTTATGGTAGAAGGAGAGAACGATAAGCTAATAAATGAAATCGCATCAGAGCTGGCTGGAACAATAGAAAAAGAACTAGGGGTTTGATGATATGCCGAAACTAAATGTAAATATTGATCATGTAGCCACAGTAAGGCAAGCAAGGGGTACTGACGAGCCCGATCCGGTTCTTGCCGCCTATTTAGCAGAACTCGCAGGAGCCCACGGGATAGTGGTTCACCTTCGTGAAGATAGAAGGCACATTCAAGACCGTGATCTCTACATACTACGAGAAACAGTAAAGACAAAGCTTAATATGGAGATGGCGGCAACAAACGAGATGGTCCGAAT
>JBCCIH010000055.1 GCA_039028315.1 Thermodesulfobacteriota bacterium
GATACAGCTAAAAGACATGCTAGCTCCTACGGAGTGACATTTCATGAGGAGTTAAAAAAACTCATTATCCACGGCATATTACATCTACTTGGACATGATCATAAAAAGAAAAAAGAGACTCAAGAAATGAGGGCCAAAGAAGAGCATCTATCCAAGTTAGTTAAAGATTTATAGATATAACCTAAGTGGATTTTTTAACCTTAAGTTTTACTTCTTCAATCGCTCTAGAGGTTGCCTTTGTAACAGTAAAGGTGTAGTTGGAGTGTTTAACTTTATCGCCTGTCTTTGGTATAGAGCCTACTTCCGCAAGTAAAAACCCGCCGAGTGTTTCATAATCATCGCTATCCGGAATTCCTAATCCAAGATCATCATTAAGTGCTTCTATCTCTATTTTCGGATTGATAAGATAATCCTCATCCCCTGTTTTTCTCCAGAGCTTTATTCCCCTGTCATACTCATCCTCAATCTCACCAACAACTTCTTCTAAAATATCTTCAAGTGTTATTGCGCCCACCGCGCCGCCGTACTCATCCACTACCACAGCCATACCGGCCTTACCTTCTTTCATCTCATCCAATAACTCGTCAACCGGTTTTGACTCGGGGACATAAAAAGGCGGCTGAGCATGGGTCTTAAGAGTATCGTTGGGGTCAGCGCCTAACAGATAAAATGAATGAAGCATTCCCGTAATGTTATCAACTCGCTCGGAGTATATTGGGATTCTTGAGTGTCCGGTCTCTTTAATGAGTCTTATGGCATCGCCTACCTTAGAATCCTCACTAAGCGCTCTTACCTGAATAAGAGGGATCATGATTTCATCCACAGTGGTCTCGGAGAACCTAAATATGCGCTTTATAATTCTCTCTTTATAATCCACTGTAGGAGCGCTGCCGTCCCCTTCGATAACGTCTATGAGCTCTTCTCTGGTAATAAATGAAGTTTCTGTTTTCCCGATTAGAGTTAGCAGCTTTTTAGTAAAAATATTTACAAATATTAATATCGGGAAAAAAATCTTCGATGCTATCCAAAGTGGATATATAGCATAAAGAACTATAGTATTTCTTCTTTTCTGGAATACAGCCTTTGGCACTATCTGTCCAAAAATGATAATTATTGGAGACAAGATTAATACTGTATACAGCTCTCCGCCTTGTCCATATTTCTCGTGAATATAGAACGTAAGCACAATTGTACTTGTAATTAGTGATAGGTTTATCCCGACCAGTGTCGTGCTTAAGAAACGCTCTATCTGATCATAGGCGCTTAGCACAAGTGCTGCACTTTTAGAACCATTTTCGGCGAGCGAGCGCATTTTAACCTTATCACAGGAAATAAGGGCAATCTCAGAGCCTGAAAAAAATGCCTGAAGTGCAAGTGAACATAATATTATAGCTATAACTATCTCAAGCGACATTAGCTTCCTCTTTATTGTCTCTTTCTACTCTTATTTCTGTTATCCGCTTTCCAGAAACTTTGTAAACTGTAAACGCCAAGTTTCCATAGGAAATAGTGTCTCCCTGCTCCGGGAAGCGGCCGAACAGATCAAATACAAACCCGGCAACTGTCTCATGGTCTTCCTCTGATGGGAGAATAGAATCTTCAAGCTCATCCCCCAAGTTTTCAATCCCGCCGTATCTTAGAACAGTAAATAAGTATGTATCGTTAAACTCATCAATCTTCATACTACCGGGTATTATAAGCGACTCCCCGTTCCACCTAACCTCGGCAGTTTTAATAATCCTTCTCTCATCTTCTATTTCCCCAAATAGCTCCTCCAACAGATCTTCCATAGTTACAATGCCGTCAAATCTTCCGTACTCGTCTACCACGATTGCAATATGAATCCGCTGCTGCTGAAACTCTTTTAGAAGATCAAACGCCACTTTTGTGCGGGGTATGAAATAAGGCGGTTTAAGTAATTTTTTTATAGTTTTCTCTTCTGACAACTCAAAAGAAAGAAGGTCTTTGGCGTAAAGAACACCAACTATATTGTCCTTGCTATCTTTATAAACTGGGGTTCTAGAAAACCCTCTCTTCTTAATTTCATATAGTGCGTCTGTTCTGGACAGATCTGCAGGCAGCAAGAAACAGTCAATTGAAGGGGTCATTATTTTGTGCGCTGGGACGTCTTCGAGTTTAAATAAGCTTCCAACGAGTTTGCGTTCAATGTCGGTAATAACGCCTTCTTCACTTCCTATGCCAACAAGTGTCTTTACTTCCTCTGGGGAGAATTTTTCTTTTTGCTCAGGTTCTATTTTGCCGCCAAGCACTCTTGTAAAACCAATCGATGCAACCATAAGAACCCATCTTATCGGTGTTATCAGTACATGGAATAGGTGAAGAGGGTATGAAACTGCAGTTGCAATAATTCTAGGGTATTTTACCCCCAGGGTTTTAGGTCCGATCTCGCCGAGCAAAAGAAGTGTTGGCGAGGCAACTGCTACAGATGCAAGCATTATGGTCTGCTCAGAATAATTTATTAGGATAGCATTCACTGTTAGACCTATAACACTTGTATAGGCTATATTGACTACCTCATCGGCAAACAGAATTGTGATAATAAGCTTGTAGGGATCTAAAAGAAGTTTATCAATAAGCTTAGAGCTTTTGGTGCCTTCTTTTCTTAGTCTATCGAGTTGATGTCTTCCTAATGAGAATAAAGCACCCTCAGCTATACAGAAGAATCCTGATAGGAAAAGAAGCAATATTATTAAAAACAAATTATAGCTTATGGATATATCGTCCATTTAACTGTTAAAGTGAACAAATCCTCTCTTATTTAAAGTCTTGTATTCCCCGCTGGAACTGATCAAGTCAATTGAAGTGGACTCTGTTACAGTTCCAATTTCGGTAATTTGAATGTTTAGATTTTCAGATATGTTTTGAATATCCATTCTTCTGGATTCATCACAAGTGAAAAGGAGTTCGTAATCTTCTCCTCCACTCAGAGCCATTTCATATTTATCGTCACAATACTTATCCACATTTTCTATATACTCTTGAGACCTAGGTATTTTTTCAATATCAATCCTTGCGCCTAGTTCTTGTATTAATGTAATACGCTCTAAATCTAAAAGCAGCCCGTCACTAACATCAATCATGGAAGCTGGTATCACATTTTCTACAAGTTCTCTTCCAAGTGAGAGTCTAGGATTGGGGTGAAGATGCCTGTCTATTAGTTTCTGCGTTTGCTTAGGTGCTTGATCATCTGAAAGCACCTTAAGTCCAAGTGCAGAATCACCCAAATTACCGCTCACATAGATAAGATCTCCTGGTCTTGCTCCGCTTCTTCTAACCATGGATTCAGGTTCAACCTGTCCGAGCACTGTAATGTCTAGAAATAATTTTTCTGAAGAAGACAAATTCCCTCCAATAAGTCTTACGCCAAATTCATCTTCCGCATTTTTAAAACCTGAAATCAATTGATCTAGGTACTGCTCATTTTCATCAGGTGAGAAACCAACGGATGCAAGAATAAATTTAGGTATACCCCCCATGGCTGCTATGTCGCTTACTGAAACTGCGACCGCTTTTCGTGCAAGCTCTGAGGGATTTATTAGAGATTTTATAAAGTGGACGTCTTCAACTTGAGCATCGGTCGTAGTAAGAACAAGCATGTCCTTATCAAATTTTACGGCCGCCGCGTCATCGCCAATTCCAAGTTTGACATCTCTTGATGCCTTATTAAACCGCTCTTCAATAGTATTAAGAGCACTTAGCTCATCTATCATAGTATTATAATCCGCAACTGCTCATTTTAGAATTGAGAACTGTAATATTATGAAGATGTAATAAATCTTGGAATTGTATGAGATTAAGGTTTAAATCACACAAATGAGGGTCAGGTTCTTTCATATATGAATTCTATAAATTTACCAAAATTTATAATATTTAGTCCTGCTTGGACTAGGAATAAGTTTAGGATATTTACTATTACATGTCAACATTATTAATGATTAGAGAAATTTCAACTGTGAATCATTTTTTAGGTATAATGCTCGATTATGGGAAAACAGAAAATCACTATTTACCAAAAACCAACTTGTACTACATGTAGAAAAGTTCTTAAGATTCTAAGAGAGTCAGGGACCGATTTTGATAGTGTTAACTATTTCGAACAGCCATTTAATAAAAAGACTCTTACGAGCTTAATAAAAAGCCTAGGAATTCCTCCAAAAAACCTTCTTAGAAAAAATGAGGCCATATATAAAGAGCTTGGTCTATCTAAAAAAGAACTTACAGACTCTGAGATTATAAATCTAATGATCGAGCATCCCAATCTTATTCAAAGACCTATAGTGGTTAAAGACAATGAAGTAATTCTTTCCAGACCTGCTGAAAAAATCCAAAAATTTATATAGAAGAAGCCAATTGTTTATATGGCACTTTTTTATAAAATTATGATATTGCCCATATATCTATGGTAAAATATATATATACCCATACTAATCTTGGCGGAACTGGATGGGGTTAAAAATAATGGCGGTCTGGTAAAGGAGGGACGTTTTATATTATTTACCGCAACTTGGTTTCATAAAACCTAACTTCTTATCACTAGCCAATAACAGGAGGAAAGTACCGATGAGTATTTCAAGGTCTTTGCAAAAAAGTCTTGGGATTTTTTGTGCTGTATTAGTAATTTCATTATTTACTGCCGGAGGATGCAGCGACAACAACGGCGGGGGCAACACAGTTGACCCAGCTGGTGCTGATGCCTTATTAGTTGGCGGTCATGCTGGTCAAGTGGCAAATGAGCTTGATTTTGCGTTAGATCTAACCGACTATGACGGTATGACGCTAAACAATATGATTGTTGACTGTCTTGACATTGATACTCTTACAGCAGATGAAGAGGCAGCGCTCAAGCAAGCTTTTGATTCAGGATTTATTATTTTTGGATACGAGGCAAGCGAGCCTTGTGTTGTAAAGCTGATGGCTGACATTTTAGACCACCCGCTTATTTTTGATGAGCTAACCGATTTAAATGTTCCAGAAGACATAAGCACTGACGTGTTTGTAGTTGAACTTCACGGTGATCATATTTGGTATAATGACATCACATTTAGTGATGGTGGACTGATGATCGATGAGGATGACGCTAACCCTGAGCCAGCTCCTGGAAATGGTGATGACGACGACGAAGCTGCAGTAACACCAGATGACCCAGATTTTCCAAACTATGATACCTTCCAGGTTCATTCATCAGCAATCAAAGAGATTATAGACACTTATGATGTAAGAAGAGATGTATTAGAAGGACAGGGAATGGTTGTTGGTTTAGATGACTTTGACGATTTAAACATGACTGCTACAAGGTCAGTAACAACCACAGATCCACTTTTTGCTACTTCCAACACTTCCCAGCCGACTGGTACTCTTGCAGAGATAGCAGCTTCTTATATTCATACCCACACACACTATGTGAGACCACCTAACGGAACTGATGATCATAATAACAGCTCATACACAGGTACATATCAGATGTCTACATATGTATGGTCTATCACTGCAAGTGGTCCAAGTGGAACATTCTCATACTTAATGATCGCTCAGGACTTCAACCTATCTTCCGCTGGTCTATATAGAAGAACCGGAAGTAGGGATAAAGGCTGGTACTTAAGACAGTTTACAAATACTAACAGACTAAAATCCGGTGGCTCATATCTCTCATCTAACCAGGCATTCTTGCTTGACAATGACCCGGCTTCAGTTTCACAAGAAACATCTAGTGAAACACATTCAACAAGCTTTGGGATTAGTGGTGACATAAGCACAGATGGACCTTCCGTAGGAGCAAGTGCTGATTGGTCAAATTCCATTACAACACAAAAAGCGGATGTAGGTATATTGAACAACGCTCTTTCAAGTAACACAGGAAATGATGCAACATGGACCTATACAGCTTTAAGACCTGACCACAGAGATGCTGGCGGTCTTTGTACTTGGGATCATCTATCTGAGCCTGCAGCTCTGGCCAGATCCAATTATCAGCCAAGTCAGACTTACATATACAGAATATCTCCATCTTTTGCAGACAGTACAATAACACTAGAGTCTAGATGGGCAGTTTCTGTTGAAAGGATGACACTGAGCAAATGCACAAAGCTGTTTAGCTGTTATTCATGCGGAAGTCAGAACTGGACTTATACAGATAATCTTGGTACGGATCCAGATAGCTTATCTGTTTCAGCTTCTTTCAACATGGGAATACATCTACCAGCCCTACCATAAGATAGAAAATATTTTAGAAAACACAAAAGGGAGCTTCGGCTCCCTTTTTTTGTATCCCACTTTTGAAGAAGATATAAATGTAAATACGATCTGCGATCACATACATCTCAATTTTCTAATCTAAACATCCTTATGTTACTGATCATCCATATGTAATTTTTGGAAATCTTCATGCTTTATGAGCCATAGGCTGCCAACAGGATACAACTCATATTGCGCGATAGATTCTTTTACAAAAACCATTTTATTCAAAGTCTTTTTTGCATCCTTTTTATTCTTAGCTTTAATAAAAAACACTACATTCGGCATTGGTTCATCGTCAGTAAATTTGGCTTCGGTGTTAAGGTATACATTCTCTACAATGCCCTCTCTCCATAAATCCAATAAATGGGTAGCTTGGGTTGCTAAATTAGTATTTACCTTATCTCGATCACCCGTAGTCCATTGCCAGACAACTGCAAAAGTTTCTTGGTTCTCTTGAGCATTTGCAGATACGCAAAATATTAAAATTAAGCATGCTAGAAGGACTTTCTTCATAATATATTCTCCTATATACAAAAATTTGTTGTTACATCAACAAGATTTACTTCTCTTTATTTTTCTCAAACAAAGCCCTCTGCTTACTAATTTCTTATTATTGTGTATAGACAGGGGTAATGAGGATATGCATCCATACTTCCTTCAACTATTTTAAGAAACTCCTCACTTTGTACAGCTTTGAAGAATGCCTCTGGAGTTTCCCACTCTGCGACATTTACGAAATGAAACTTTGAGTCCGGAAGCATGGATTGATGAAGCTTTGTATTTATATACCCCGGCTGTTTCTTTAAATACTCAGCCCCTCTCTCCCACATTTGTAGACACTCCTCTTCCTTCCCTTTAGGAACTTCAAATGGATTAATAAGAATTACATTACTCATGGCTAAATCCTCCTATCGTTTTTAGTTTAGTTTATGTAATATATGACATGATGTTGTCAATTCTAAATATACATAATGACAACATGTTGTCAAAATTAGGGGGCAAGCATGCGTACGCAAAGAGGCGACTTGGTAACAGATCTTATTCTCGATGTCTTTAAACTCAGCGGACTTTTGGTATCGGAAGGAGACCAGCTTACAGCTGAATTAGGGCTTACAAGTGCCAGATGGAAAGTTCTTGGAGCAGTAGCTTTGGCAGAAAAACCTTTGACCGTTTCACAAATTGCGAGGACAATGGGACAATCAAGACAAAGCGTTCAGCGAATAGCAAATAGACTTATAGATCAAGGAATATTTATTTATCAAAACAATCCTGCACATAAACGGGCACGTCTTTTAAAACTGACGAAGAAAGGACAAAAGATATTTTCAAAATTAGACACTATCCAAGCACCTTGGGCCAACATGTCAGGACAGAGATTTAAAGTTGCTGAGCTGAAAACCGCTTTAAATGTTCTGAGAGAACTTATTGAATACTATGAGAATTAAATTCGCTAATCATAATTAAGATATGCTCTCTTTATGAAGCTGTAACATATATTTACTTAATAACCTTATATAAAAATAATTAAGGGTTATAATAGTAAGCCATAATGATAGCCAAAGTTTTTAGCAGCGCAGTTTTGGGAGTTGATGCATATCTAGTTGAGGTAGAGGTTGATATTGCACTCGGGTTCCCGCAGTTCACAACCGTTGGGCTGCCCGATGGTGCTGTAAAAGAGAGCAAAGAAAGAGTCAGAGCAGCTATTAAAAACTGCGGATATGAGTTCCCTCAAAGAAGAATCACCGTAAATCTTGCCCCTGCTGACATACGAAAAGAAGGATCCTCTTATGATTTGCCCATATCACTTGGAATACTTGCAGCAACAGGGCTTATTGATCACGAGAAGCTATCTGAGTACATCATATTAGGAGAGCTTTCACTAGACGGTAAGATTAAATCCATAAAAGGCGCCCTGCCTTGTTCTATTTGTGCTAGGGACTCAAAACTTAAAGGCATAATACTGCCTAAAGAGAATGCAAAAGAAGCTGCTGTCGTCGATGGCATCGATGTCTTAGCGCCGGATTCCCTCCAAGAACTAGTTGAGTTTTTCGCAGGAAAAAGGGAAATTGAACCAACTAAAGTAAATGTACAATCAATATTCAAACAGGCTAAGGAATATCAGATTGATTTTCACGAGGTAAAGGGCCAAGAGCATGTAAAAAGAGCTCTTGAAGTTGCTGCAAGCGGAGGCCACAACCTACTTATGATAGGATCTCCTGGAACAGGTAAAACAATGCTGGCGCGGCGCCTGCCTACAATTCTTCCTGATATGAGTTTTGAGGAAGCTTTAGAGACCACAAAGATTTATTCAGTCTCCGGGCTTCTAAAAGATCACTCCTCTCTTTTTGCCACAAGGCCCTTCAGAGCCCCTCATCACACTGTTAGTGACGCAGGCTTAATTGGAGGAGGTGCTATTCCGAAACCGGGCGAAGTGAGCCTTGCACATAACGGTATATTATTTCTAGATGAGCTTCCTGAATTCAAAAAGAATGTACTGGAAGTTTTGCGCCAGCCGCTTGAAGACGCAATGGTTACTATATCAAGAGCTATAACCTCTATTACATATCCCTCAGGTTTTATGCTGATGGCTGCTATGAACCCGTGCCCATGCGGGTACCTTGGAGATCCGAAAAAAGAATGCTCTTGCACTCCTATACAAATACACAGATATAGAGCGAAGGTCTCTGGACCGCTTCTGGATCGAATTGATATCCATGTTGAAGTGCCCTCAGTAAAATATAAGGAGCTCTCAGATGACTCAGGCGGTGAGACCTCCGCCCTTATACAAGAGCGTGTGAACCGAGCTAGGGAAATACAGAAAGAGCGCTTTTTAGGAAAAGGCATATACTCAAATTCTCAAATGACTCCGGCAATGGTCAGAAAACAATCTCAGCCTGACCCACAGGGCATTAAGCTTTTAGAAACTGCAATTGATAAGCTTGGCCTTAGCGCCAGGGCATATGACAGAATTTTAAAAGTCTCTCGCACCATAGCTGATCTGGATGAATCAGATACGGTGCTCTCTCATCATATTTCAGAAGCTATACAGTACCGCTCTCTTGATAGAAATTTAATTTAAATTGGAATAAACACCTTGTTATTCGGATTATTATATAACAGGGGGGTAAGAGCATGAGAGTTTGTATTTTAGGTGCAAGTGGTGGTATTGGTAGGTACATAGTAAGTAAATCATTAGCTATGGGTTATGAGGTATCATGCCAAACGCGTGATGCTGATAATCTTACTCAGTTTTCTGATCAAGTGAGGGTCTATGAGTTTCATCCAACTGACTCAGAAAGACTAAGCGAATTCGTAGCAGGAGCGGATGTAGTCGTGTTTGCATTAGGGGCAGATATCCTGGGCCCGAGTACTCTATTCTCACAAGTAACTAAAACTCTTATCGCGCTCATGACTGAACATAACATAGCTCGATTAATTACGATAACAGGAGTGGGTGCAGGTGAAACTAAAGGTCACGGCGGATTTATCTATGACTGGATTGGCTATCCACTAATTACAAAAAGGATCTATAAAGACAAAGATTTACAAGAGTCGCTGATCAAAAAATCAAGTTTAGATTGGATCATAGTAAGACCTGCGGTTTTCACCAATCGAGAACAAAAAAATGCACTTCAAGTGGTTACTGAAATTCTTCCAGACACAGTTCTAAGAAGAGTCTCGCGTCAAGAAGTCGCAGAGTTTGTAGTGGATCAGTTTAAGAGCAATACCTACTTACATAAATGTCCATTTATAGGGCGACCATAATGAACATTACTTATACAATGAGCTTTTAGAATAACACTCTTTTGATATAATTTATGTTAATTACTCTACACTCATCCTTGACGAAAAACCCGCCCTCATTAAACTCAATATCTGGTGGCTAGGTATAGATATTTATGTAAATAAATATATCTAGGAGGGCTGTAATGAGAAGCATTAGCATTTTATTTTTGTTGGTTTTAGGGTTTGTTTTTGTATTGGGAGCTACAAGTTGTGATGACGATAATGAGGCGAGCTTAGCTCTGCTTCGAATACTTCATGACTCACCTGACGCTCCAGCAGTTGATGGTTTTGTTGATGATGTAGAAGTGGTATCTGATTTAGACTACCTTGAAGTTTTCCCAACCAATGGTGATGGCTATGCATTGATTCCATCGGGCATTAATAACATTAAGGTTAATGCAGCTGGGACTAATATAACTGTGATTGATGCGGACCTTGATTTCCCAAGGAATTCTGAGACGACGATTATAGTTACCGGTTTACTTGAAGACGATTCTATTTTCCCAATTGTTCTTGATGATGATAACTCTCTTCCTGCAAATGGGTTTGTAAAATTAAGAGCAGTTCATGGAGCACCAGGAGTTGGCAATGTTGATATATATGTAGTTCCACCAGGAGTGGATATCAACGACGTTGACCCTACACTTAGCGATGTGCCCTTTGGTGCGGCTTCAGGTTATCTAGAGGTCCCTGAAGGATCTTATCAGGTAATAGTTACTCCAACAGGAACAAAAATTATTGCTATAGATACTGGGCCTATTGAATTTTTTGATGGTCAAATCAGAACTGCAGTTGCCGTGGATTCTCAGGATTTCGAAGGGGATCCATTTATATTTCTACTTCTAGACAGAAATTAATACTAATCAGTACGATAGGGAGCATGGCGCTCCCTATTGTATTTTGCTTGATTTTATTCAGCACATTTTTGAGTCAGATCGTCAGTTTTTGGAAGAATTGTTAGAGGGTCTTCTTTGTTTCCAATGTAATATATGAGTGCTTCAACATCGCCGTTAATTGCCTCTCCGCTGTGCCAGGTGTCGACAACTTCGGTAAACATCTCTCCTGCTTTAAAAACTTTTTTAGGTCCATTATAAAGCTGGATTTGAAGCTCGCCTTTTAGAACATGGACAATACTAACAACGGGGTGGCAGTGATAACCGGTGTTAAAGCCATCATCTATTTCTAAATCTACAACAGTTACCTCTGGTGTACCATCTGGATATACAAAAGGTTTACCATCCCAGGTCTGCACAGTCTTGTATTTCTCAACAACTCTGGCTTCTGGATTACTGTATGTTTCATCTGCTTGTGAGCTTAAAGTTAGAAATGGCATAACTAAAATCGATAGTAATAATAATTTTTTCATCTGCCTTGCTCCTCAAATATAATTTATAAAGATTTAGTATATTGATATTAATCTAATACACAACAAACAATTCATAGAATAAAAAACTTGCGATCAAAAACAAACCTACTTCGTTATATATATTGAAAACAAATTTACGGATTCCTTATTAATGTAATGGAGACAAAAGAAAGTATCACGTAGACGATTTAGAGGTTACTTTAATACAAGTATGACGGATAGAGATTTACTACAGTCAGGTTTTAGATATGCGCTGTCTTTGACGCACAACGAACATGAGGCCGAGGATCTAGTTCAAGATGTGTGGCTAAAGCTTTATATAAAAGGAGCTGAAGCTAAGAGTAAATCTCTATTTTATATCTCCATTAAAAACTTATTCATCGATCGATACAGAAAAAATAAGCTGGTTGCAATTGAAGAGCTTGAAGAACAAA
>JBCCIH010000056.1 GCA_039028315.1 Thermodesulfobacteriota bacterium
CGAAAAACAACCAGCTAATATGAGGAATGATAGGATTACGCAACTGTATATAAAATTATAAATCACTCCGTCCTCCATATTATTTAATACTATTAGTTTATACAAGTTTGAGATTTGTGAAAGGGTCTCTAAAAACTATATATAGTTTTGATAGCTCTAAGCCTGACGAATTACATAAAAAAAGGGGGCTCAGGCCCCCTTTTTTTGTAGCAGAAACTTCTGCTAGATATCTTTCATCTCTCTATCACAAAATTATTGTTTAACTAACTATTTTCTTCCAATATCTCCTTGTAAATATAAACATTGGTATCAAGAGGTATAGAAGATTTGAAGCTCCTGTTGCCCCAGCAGCAGCTATTGAGCAATCGCTGCCGTCTCCTCTAACAGAGACGAATATAAAATTATCAAATGTCTGCAGTAATGAAGTTACTACGGATCCGAACACAAAATCTCCTCTTTGATTTGGGGCAATATAGATAATCGTTATAGTGGCAGTTTGACCTTCATTAATGTCGCCAAGGCTGCATATAATTACAGGATCAGTACCAATAGTACACATACCTTGCGAGCTAATTACGCTGTCTACGTTAAATTCCGGCGGGAATGTTGCTTCGAACATAACATCCAAAGCGTCTGCTCTGACCTGAATTTCATCTGTTCCGTTGTCCAAAGTAACCATCCCGTTTATTGGATTAACGGTAATATCATAAACAGCTGTGAATGTTCGATTCCTTTGAGCTCTGATTTCTTCTCTCTCAGGGTCTATTGAAATGGAGACCACAGGATTAACCAAAGTTAGAGTTGTTGTCATAAGTTCAACATTTCCAGGGTTAGCATTTAAGGTTGCATTATTAACAATTATGGTCGGAGCGTCATTGAATACATCAGGGTCAGGCGTTACAACAACTGTTATAGACACTTCCTGCCCAGGCGCCATATCCGGTATTTCACAAGTGGCGTTGTTAGGATTAAATGGAGTATCAAAGACGCAATCTACACCAGGTATATTGGAAAGAATCTCATCGCCTATTACGCCATCAGGGAGATTGTCAGTAAATAACACGTCTGTGGCAGTAAAGTTAGTGTTATTGATTATTGTTGATTCGTACCTTAGCTGCTGACCTGCCACAACAGGATCTGGATCATCAGTTGTGGTAAAGCTTAATCCACTTAGGATCGCTGTGTTTGTAAAACTACAGGAAACAGACTCATCCGCGTCCAGGTCAATTGTTACAGTTCTTGTACCTAGGTTTGTTGTTGATCCCATATCATTACATACTAAATCTGAAAGGAAAAACCCTCCTGGATTGACACTAGGATCTCTCTCGCTAACTGTGTATGTTCCTGGAGCAACATCAGTAAATGTCATGTTTTGTCCATCATTTAGCATAAAAGTGCCGTCTGGCGCCGTTATATCTTCATCAAATGTAAAATTCGTTGCACCTGCGGGATCCGTGATTTTCTCAATAACAATTGTGCCATTAGCCGTATTTGTGAAATTGCAGGTGATGTCATCATCATCCTCGTCAATCTCAATAGTTACAGACCTATTTCCTAGGTTTACGGTTGTATCAGAGCTATTGCAAGTAATATTAGTTAATGTATATCCGGGTGTTACATTTTCTACTACTGTATAAACACCGCCAAGTACATTTTGAACCACCAGCCCAGTTGCACTTGTAATTGTGAAACTCGACTCCCCAGGAATGTCAGATGTGAACCCGAACTGCTGCGCATTATCTACAGGGTCTGTGATTTTGTTTATTCTAATTGTTGCGTTACCGTTGTTTGTATAGGTAACGATCATGTCACATGCTTCAATCGCGTCATCCAAAGTGATGGTCGATACACCTGTTAGATTATTGGAAACTACATCACTACCGTCACATTCATCTTCATTAGAAGTAATTACCAAATCGGTTCCCATTGGCACCATCTCGGTTATTGTGTAGACACCATCAGCTAAATTATCAAATAGCTGCTGTTCTCCACCATCAAGTTCAAATTCTGTTGGAGCAGTTGTTGAAGTGAAGTCGAAGGGCCCTTGTCCGGCTGGAGTAGTTGCTTTAACTACAGTTATGCTGTTTTGTGCTTGTGAAAACGTTGGTGTTGCAATTACTGCTACCAAAGAAAGGAAAATAACACTAAGTGAACATACTATTAATTTTTTCATCCTTTTCTCCCCTATACTACATAGATTGTATAGTTTGGATTATAACAGAACATATTGATCAATGTAAGTATTTATGAATTAAATTAAACGGTCTGTATATTGCCATTTGTAGATCATGCTTCTTGCTGGTTCTGTAGGATCAGTTTTTTTGTAAAATTAGTAAAAATTGTATATTTTGCTTTCAATCTATATAAAGCACCTTGAGATCATAAACATATGACTATTTATAACCTAATTAGCTTCGTCGGTATTTTCATCCTCTTAGGTTTTGCTTGGCTATTTTCTACAAACAAGCGAAATGTTAACTATAAAGTAATAATCTGGGCTTTAATAATACAGTTTATATTTGCGGGATTTATTTTTTTAGTACCCCCCGGTGCTAAGATCTTCTTGTTTTTAAATGAGATTGTGGTCTTAGTATTAAATTCAGCATCTGCAGGCTCAGAATTCTTATTCGGCAGACTCGCTCTAGCCCCAGGCTCCACAAATCAATATGGAGAGGAGTCTATGGGCTTTTTCCTTGCATTTCAGGCGCTTCCGACAATCATCTTCTTCTCCGCCCTAGTATCTATACTGTACTACTACAATATAATGCAGAGGGTCATAAAAGGTTTTTCATACGCGTTTACCAAACTAATGAATATCTCAGGAGCAGAGTCTTTAAGCGCGGCCAGCAACATATTTGTCGGCATTGAGTCAGCCCTTACTATTAAGCCCTACTTAAATGATATGACCCGCTCTGAGCTATGCACAGTTCTTACGGCTGGTATGGCAACGGTTTCCTCTAACATACTAGCACTTTACGTGTTCAGCCTTCAGAGCCAGTTCCCTACAATTGCAGGCCATCTTATCTCTGCCTCAATTCTCTCAGCCCCTGCAGCTGTTGTGATGTCTAAGCTGCTGGTTCCGGAGGATAATTCGCCAACAACTTTGGGCACAAATGTAAATCCATATTACGAGAAAGAGGGCAGTTTGTTTGAATCTATAATAAATGGCGCTGAAAGCGGGGTTAAGTTAATTATTGGTATTGTTGCCCTTCTTATTGCAATCCTTGGTCTTGTGGCGCTATTAGATCTGATAGTAGGTGGGGTGGGTACCCATATTAATAGCTTTATTGGAATAAATATTGACTGGTCTTTAAAAGGATTTATGGGATACCTTTTTTACCCATTTACTTTAATAATTGGAGTTCCGTATTCAGACGCGTATACGATTTCTAAAATTATCGGTGAGAGAACAATCGTTACAGAAGTAGTGTCTTACAACGATCTTGCATATGCAATTGAGAATGGTCTTCTTAATGATCCGCGTTCTCAAGTGGTTGCAGCCTATGCAATTTGTGGGTTTGCCCACATAGCTTCCATGGCAATTTTTGTAGGCGGTGTGGCTGCGCTAGCGCCGTCTAGAAAAAAGGATATAGCCGCTATGGGACTTAGAGCTCTAGTTGCTGCAACCCTTGCTTGCTTAATGACTGCCTGTATTGCAGGAGTCTTCTTCACAGAAAAATCCATTCTGTTTTAATCCACCTGGCTTCATACGAACGTACTATTTTTTAGACGCTGATTTTTAGCGAATTTTGCCCATTAGTGGCATATGAATGAACTGTTTTTATGCAGGCGTTCGTATTGTAAGTTAGGAGGCTCATATTGAGAGAGCAGAGTACGAAAGAAAGAATTTTGGATTCGGCCGAGTTTTTATTTGCAAGTAAAGGATTAAAAGAGACTTCGGTCAGAGATATTACTTCCCATGCCAATGTCCACCTGGCAGCAGTGAACTATCATTTTCAGACAAAGGACGGGCTTTTAAAAGCGCTTATGGACAGAAGAATAGAGCCGCTTAACCGCCAAAGACTGGAGCTGTTAGAAAAATATGAAAACCGCTTTGGCGAAGACACAGTTCCGGTTGAATACGCTCTTTATGCGCTATTAGCGCCTGGTATACGGATGTGTTTTGAAGAGCCTCACTTTTTAAAAATAACAGGACAAGTGGTCTCTCATCCCGATGAGGAGACCTATACAATATTTGTTACAAATTTTGAGGGAGTCTTTTCACGCTTTAGAGATGTGCTTGCGGTTTCGCTGCCGCATATATCGGAAGAAGAACTTATGTGGAGGATCCATTTTTTAACAGGGTCTATGATCCACACATGGACAAATCATAGAGGGCTTACGGCTCTATCGAGCGGAGTTTGTGAGCTTGGAGATCAACAAGAGCTAGTGAATAAATTAATAGCTTTTTGCTCAGCTGGTTTAAAAGCACAGAGCTATGTTCACCCAAAAGAAGATGAGCAGGTTTAAGAGATTAAAAAAAATCATAATCGATGGAGGAAGCAGAATAATGAAAGCTACAGCTTTTGAGACGGCAGTAGATGACTATGGAGCAGAGAATTTTGAATTAATGGATGGGCAGGAGTATGGAAGCACTTCGATTAATGAGGATATTCTTAATAACGAAATAGAGTATGGCGAAAAACCTGTAAAAACTAATACCAAAGAAAATAAATACGACAACAACAACGAGCTCAGACTTGTTAATGCTTACTTTAAGGAAGTTGGGTGTGAGACCCTATTAAAGGCAAAAGATGAGATAGAGATTTCGGCTAAGATAAAAGAGTGTGATTTTCAGGCAAGAGCACTAATAAAATCAATTCAAAAAACAACTGGACTAAAATCAACTCACACTATGGAGCAGTATGTATCAGAGCTAAAGTGCATGGTGGAGGAGCCGTCCTTTAGATCACAATTCAGCTCAGAGCAATTTGAGAGCATTCAAAAGCACGCAGCTGTCCTTGATGCGTATGTGAAAAAGGCAAATCAGCTGAGAAACTTCTTTGTAAGAGCAAATCTCAGGCTCGTCGCAAGTATGGCAAAGAAATACGTTGGCCGCGGCATCCCGTTTTTAGACCTGATACAAGAGGGCAACCTTGGACTAATAAAAGCTGTTGAGAGGTATGACCACACTAAGGGCTATAGATTTTCGACCTACGCCTGCTGGTGGATTAATCAGGCTATGAACAGAGGAGTGTTCAGCCAGACAAGGACAGTTAAGATCCCTGCCTACGTATTGGAGAAGGCTGGTAAGGTCTGGAGTGAGAGGGCAAAATACGTAGAGGAGCACGGGCGTGAGCCGCACCCAAGGGAGCTTGTAGGAAAAGTGGGTATGAGCTTGGAGAACGTTAGGCAGGTTCTTGAATCACACAACGGAAGAAACATGGTTTGTCTTGACTCTCCTGTTTGGAACGGCGAGAAGGCTACTTATATGGATTACATGGAAGATGCAGATACTCTTCCTGTAGACACTCTGATCGCAGAAGTGTCTATTCCATCGAGCATTGAGCACGCTCTTGAGCTTCTAGATGAAAGAGAGCGTGAGGTGGTTAAGATGCGTTTTGGTATCGGCTATAATCAGCCTGCTACATTAGATGAGATAGGTAAGAGTTTTGGACTTACCAGAGAGAGAATCAGGCAGATTGAAAAGCTGGCGTTAAAAAAAATAAGAGAATCTTCATCTGCTCCGGCACTTAAAAGTTTGATTGAAAAAAATTAAAGGAAGAAGGCG
The DNA here is from genome assembly GCA_039028315.1 of Thermodesulfobacteriota bacterium. NCBI lineage: Bacteria > Pseudomonadati > Thermodesulfobacteriota > Thermodesulfobacteriota bacterium. The sequence goes on from JBCCIH010000056.1 coordinate 5,732, forward strand.
ATCCATTTGAGGTGGGTGGAGGGTACCTTAAATGGACCGCTTCTTTTTTCTCTACTGTGTTTGCACTTAATATTCAGAAAATAAAATTTTTTATAAAAAAGACTTGACATATATTTTTTTAGTGATATTATTTTACCAACTAGTCAACTAAAGGTTAAACAAATGGGAAGAACAAGCACAGCAAAAGAAAAATTAGTTACAAGCGCAATAGAGCTTATTGGCAACAGAAGCTATAACGCAGTAGGCGTTCAGGAGTTATGCAATCATTCAGGAGTGAAAAAGGGAAGTTTTTACCACTTTTTCCCATCAAAAAGGGATTTAACTCTCGAGGCTCTTGATGTTATGTGGGATAGTTTCAAAAAAGAGATGCTGGATCCGATATTTAAATTAGATCTGCCGGCATATGAAAAATTCAATGTTTTAATCAATAAATCCTATGAATATCAGTCAATTACAAAGGACTGCACTGGCTGTATGAGTGGCTGCGGAATTGGCAACCTAGCTCTTGAGCTAAGCACTCAGGACGAGATAATCAGGCAAAAAATTGAGCAGATCTTTGAAGAATGGGCTCAGTATTTTGAAAATACCATCATAGATGCCATAAATGAGGGCGATATTTCTATTGATACAGATCCTAGATCAACCTCTCAAGCAATTCTGGCATATATGGAGGGCGTTTCATTAATGGGTAAAACCTTCAATGACCCTACAATGATTACAAGATTGGGCGAAGGGATATCAAAATTGTGTATTAGTAAGAGGAAAATAGAGCCAGAAGACAATAACTAAGAAGTAGATAATATATTTTTTGGCCAAATAACAAACCAACTGGTCAACTAATAAAATCAAGGCAGGAGGCTAACAGAATGAAAGATTTAAGAGTAGACAACGTTTCAGCGGTACCAAATTTAAGCATGAACTATCCTTTGGTCGATATAGATAGTGCAAAGGATGAAGCGCTTGTAGAGCTTTTTGTAGATTCACACAATGAAGATGCGTTCACGGAGCTTGTTAACAGGTATTCTGACAAGGTATACAGGCTTGCATACAGAATTACCCAAAACCCCGATGACGCTGAAGAAGTGCTGCAGGAAGTATTCATTATTCTTGTAGAGAAACTTGGCACCTTCAGAAGAGAGGCCCGCTTCTCCACTTGGCTCTATAGAGTTGCAGCAAACGCGAGCTATATGTTTTTAAGAGGCGGCAAAAAGGATAAGCAGAGCCAGGTTAGTATTGATGACTACAAACCATATAATGACCATGGGGTTCTCGAAGGAGTGGCAGATAATGACTGGAGCGATATACCTGATTATAAACTCCTTAGTATGGAGGGCTCTGAGTTGATTGAAAAAGCTATAAATGAGCTTCCAGAGGAATACAAAATTGTGTTCCATATGAAAGACGTTGAGGGAATGACAAGTAAAGAGATTGCAAAGACCCTAGGGCTTAGTCTTGCGGCAGTTAAGTCAAGAGTTTTAAGAGCCAGACTTTTCCTAAGGGACAAGCTCTCAAGCTATTACTCTGAGTGGGGTAAAAATTAGAGTTAAGATTTACTGTTAGGCAGGATTAAGGATTGTCTCAAGCTCTCCTGACTGGAAAAGCTCGACACAAATGTCGCATCCGCCTATGAATTCGCCGTTTACATAGAGCTGCGGGATTGTAGGCCAGTTTGAATAATCCTTAATTCCCTGCCTGATCTCAGGGTCAGCCAGCACATCTACCGTCTCATACATAACATCATAGGAATCAAGGATCTGTACAACTCTTGCAGAAAATCCGCACTGCGGCATCTCACGGTTACCTTTCATAAATAAAATTACTTTGTTGTTTTTAATCTGATCACCAATTTTTTGCTGTACATCTGACATGTATTATCTCCCTATTTCTGTTTTTCCCACTGCTCAGGTGTGAATGTTTTAAGTGAAAGCGCATGAATTCTCTCTTTCATAGCATCTCCTAAAACAGAGTACACAAGCTTATGTCTTTCTATAAGAGACTTTCCTTCAAACTCAGTAGATACAATCAGAGCCTCAAAATGAGTTCCGTCCCCATCTACATTTACAATCACATTAGCCATACCGTTTTCTATCATTTGTTTTATATCGTTTGGATCCATGGGGGATATTATAAATGGTTTTGTTGTCCTTTCAATAACACTATGCAACTAAACATTGCAAAATACCCTGGAGAATCTATAATTCCCTATTGTCTGATTCTTTAAAACAGATTTGGTAATAAGCAACTATTAAAATAGTCTGACCGGAGGAATTATAATGAAAGTTAGTGAGATAATGACAGAGCCTGTTCACGTGATCACAGAGGATAGAACGCTCGAAGAGGCCGCTCAGAAAATGTTACATAATAGTGTTGGAGGTCTTCCGGTGGTTGATCATGATGGCAAAATAGTTGGGATGCTTACTGAATCAGATTTTTCTGCAAAAGAACACGCCATACCGTTTTCAAGAAATTATGCGCCTCAGCTATTTGGCGAGTGGATGTCAAAAGAAGGGGTCGAGAAAGCTTATGAAGAAGCCCGCAGCGTGGTGGTAAAAGAAATTATGAGCAGCCCTGCTGTTACAATCACTGAGGAAGAAACAGTAGCCGATGCAATACGTAAAATGCTAGACCATAGTGTTCATAGGCTGCCAGTTGTTAAAGATGATGTTCCTGTGGCTATGATCTCAAGGCATGATCTGTTGAAAATGGTTGTTCAGAAATTTGAAGGTTTTAAATAGTCAGAGCTCATATGGGCAAGTTCGGAGTAAACGAGGAGAAAGAATCCGCGCTACTTAAAAAAATGGATGAGCTTGGGATTACTGATAATGATCTTGACGAAAAGTTCATTCGCTCTGCCGGGCCCGGCGGACAAAATGTTAATAAAGTAGCAACCTGCGTCCAATTAAAACACATACCAACTGGTATTAGCGTTAAAGTACAAGATGATCGATCCCAAGGAGTAAACCGTTTTTTAGCCCGCCGTCTTCTCACATCTAAGCTAGAGGAGCAATTAACCGGCAAACCCACAAAAGAGCAGCTTAAGATTGCAAAGATCCAAAAGCAAAAGAAAAGAAGAAAAAGACGAACCAAAAGTAAACTTGAATCTATAGATTAGAACTAATAAAGTACTTCAGTAAGAGCAGAAGATATGGAGGGTAATCATGAATATCAACAAACTTAGCTACTACGGGCTTTTTGTAATGCTACTTGCGGTAACTCTGAGCTATGCATGCAGCAAAGAAACTCCCACTAATATGGCTGATGCAGCAGCCACTATAAAAAGTGACTCAGCCAATCACACTCAAACTACGGATGAGAATGCATTTACACCAATTGTTATGTCAGTACTTGCTCCACCTGTCCCGGTATTAGGATCAGATGGAAAATACCACTTATCTTATGAACTATTTCTCACAAACGCTAGTACTTTTGATTGGCAAGTCGTCTCAATTGAAGTGCTAGACGGCGCTGCAGTTGATACTGTGCTCGACACTGTTTCTGGAGAGCAAGTTACAAATGATATGCAGCAAGTTGGCACAAGACAGCCCGTTAATATGCTAGATCCCACACAGAGCGGCCTCGTATTCATAACATTTAGTGTCGATGCTGAGAATATTCCAGACTCTTTAGTTCACAGGCTTACGATTACAGGTACAGATGGCCTACCCCCTTTTGTTAGCTCATTTCTACAGTTACCTAAAGACCAAAAAACCCTATCAGAGCTTGGCGCGAGATTTGATGTACTAAAACAAGATGTTGTAGTTCTTGGAGCCCCGTTCAAAGGCAAAGGATGGGTAGCTGTTAACGGATGCTGTGACTCATATACACATATGAGATCAGCACTGACTTTAAACGGTCAAATATTTATTTCTCAGCGCTATGCAATTGACTGGATGCAGATCGATGAGGAGAACCGCCTTTATGTAGGCAACCCGCAAGACCTAAATAACTGGGTTGGATACAATGCGGATATTCTCGCTGTCTCAGATGCCAGAGTAGTAACAGTAGTTGATCAGTTTGAGGACCAGATACCGTTCGTGCTTCCCACAGAGTCTGGCGCAATCACGCTTGAGCAAATTGATGGAAACCATGTGATATTGGCTCTACCAAATGGGCAATATGTATTCTATGCACATCTAAAATCTGGGAGCATATTGGTTAAAGAAGGCGATACTGTTACAAAGGGGCAAGTGATTGCTAAACTCGGGAACACAGGCAATACAAGTGCTCCGCACCTTCATCTTCATATAATGCAGACAGCTTCATCACTTGGATCAAACGGTCTACCTCACGTATTTGAAGAGTATAAGCTTACTGGTCTTACTACTGATGAATCCTTCTTTGATAAAGGACTTGAAGACAATACGCCATTTGTTGATGAAGATACTGACACTATCGTTGGAAATAGTATAGATATTCTTCCCGCTGCTACTTCAGGAATTCACACGGAAGATTTACCGCTTAATCTCAACATAGTTGAATTCCAATAGGTATTTGAGAACACCTTCCAAAATCTTAGATAAAATATTATAATAGGGAACATGGGTTAAATCTGGATCATATTCCAATAACGTAGATATTTATATGAGTGGATGGCTCATACAAAGGGGGAAATTCCAAATGGCGAAGCTCACTTTAATTAAGGGAAAACCTATAGCAACACTAATATTATCCATTGCTATTTTGATGGGCGGTTTCTTAGTCTTGCCCACTACAGCAGTAGCTCAAAATGATGATACTTGTGCCACAGGCACACTTGATCCGGGAAATGGCAGTCAGGATCTTTTAATTTCCGCTCCCTGTAATGTTGGAGCTGGCGAATATATGTATGGTAACGTCAATATCATCAACAACGGCGTGCTCAACTTTGTGGACGAAGGATCAAAGACTGATTTTTGGGCCAAATCAATATTAGTTGAAGCAGGCGGCACATTGAGAGCAGGTGAGATGAGTGACTCAGGTGCTTTCGGAGCTAATGGCGGCACACTAACTATATACCTATACGGGGCGAAAGATGATTTGGCGGGGATTGAATGCAAGTCTCCTGAGCAGACCCCTGGAGTTCCTTGCGGCATTGAGAGTGATATATGGAATTCAAACACATTTTCAATGAACCCTACTTCCTGTGTGAAGAACAATTTGCCGGGAGGTGTTAATAATGAATGTTTTTATCAGTACGGCACTCCAGATCCAGTAACTGGTGAGACCGGAATGTTTGGTTCTAAGGTTCTTGCAGTATCCTACAACGCAACCCTTGAGATGTACGGCAGCAAGGGAGCATCTTATAGCAGCCTCCCATCTTCTAATTCAGGTGCAAGCTGGGCCAGGTTAAATACTAATGGAATATTAAATAAAGGAGCAACAAGCCTAACACTTGATAGAGACGTTGACTGGGACATAGATGATTACATAGTAGTAACTACTACTGACTTTCTTCCCGGTAATTCAGAAAAGCTTAAAATCACTGGTAAAACAAGTAATAGAGAATTCAACTTCATAGTTGTTAATCCACACACTAATCAAGAAATTCCGGGTGGACTACAAAACCCGCATAATGGAAAGACTTATCCGATAAGCACACCTACTCGTTTAGATCAAGATATTACCGAGGCAGAAACACGAGCCGCTGTAGCACTTCTTTCCAGAAGTATACGCGTCGTATCTGCGGGCAATAATGCCGGAGATATGTTTGATTCTGCAACACCAGGCAATTTCTTTGGCGGACAGACTATGTTTAGGCAGGGATTTCAAAAGGTGCATATCCAAGGGGTTGAATTTTATCAGCTAGGGCAAGGAGGGCGTAAAGGTCGCTACCCGGTTCATTACCACCTAGCCAGAAGAGTTCCTGACGGAACATTTGCCAGAGATAATTCAATACATGACTCAATGACCAGGTGGGTTACCATACACGGCAGTCAAAATATTGAATTGTCCCGTAACGTAGGATTTATGTCTATCGGCCATGGCTATTATCTTGAAGATGGTACTGAAACAGACAATAAGCTTTACTCAAAC
>JBCCIH010000057.1 GCA_039028315.1 Thermodesulfobacteriota bacterium
TAGCTCAACGGCCTCGTTTATGGTAACAGGAGCGGGTATGTTCCTCAAGTAAACCAACTCGTAGAGAGCTATTCTCAGAATATTCCTGTCAATCGTAGACATTCTATTAAGGCTCCAGTGCTCTGAGAATTTAGTTATTACGCTGTCTAATTGTTCTATGTTTGAGCAAGAACCCCTCATCAGCACCTCAGAGAATTCTTTGGTGTCATCATCTAAACTGTCTTCTTCTCTATCCCAAAAAGAAGACAATAAAGTGTCTATATCTTCTGAACTGTCAGAAGATTCATTAAGTGAATCGTATTGATAAAGAAATTGGAGCGCAAGCTCCCTCGCCTGTCTCCGTGTACCCATGTGGAAGGTTATTACCTTTTCTTAGATAGAGCTTTATCCAAATTCGCCATCTCAACCGCAGAGAATGCTGCTTCTGCCCCTCGGTTACCGGCTTTGGAACCTGCTCTCTCAATAGCCTGTTCTAAAGTTTCTGTAGTTATCACTCCAGATGATACTGGAATATTATGTTCAAGTCCGATTGATGCTAGCTGGCTCGTAACTGTAGAGGCTAAGAAATCAAAATGAGATGTTTGACCTCTTATAATTGCACCAAGAGCAATGATAGCATTATATTTTTTTGTTTCTGCAGCTTTTTTAACTGCGTGGAGTATTTCATATGAACCAGGGACTTTTATTATATCGATGTCTTTGTCAGCGGCATTATGCCTGATAAGCACATCTAGCGCTCCGCTCATGAGCTTGTCTGTAATAAAGTCATTAAATCTGCCGACAACTATGGCAAATTTAAGCCCCTTTGCATCAAGTTTTCCTTCATATACCTGAGGCATAATAACCTCCTTACTCGTCAACCATAGACAACAGATGACCAAGTTTTTCTTTCTTTACCTTTAAATAATTAGAATTATTATCGTTTGGTATGATTTCAATAGGCACTCTTTCAACAACCTCGAGACCAAATCCCTCAATACCTTTTATTTTTTTAGGGTTATTAGTAAGAAGCCTCATCTGTCTTACTCCCAAATCGCGCAGTATCTGAGCACCAATCCCATAATCCCTAAGGTCGGGCTTAAACCCAAGAGCCTCATTTGCTTCAACTGTATCAAGACCGTCATCCTGTAGTGCATATGCCTTAAGTTTGTTAACGAGTCCTATCCCCCGGCCCTCTTGTCTCATATAGAGAATAACCCCTGTTCCTTCCTTTTCAATCATCCTCATAGCATGTTTAACCTGTGGGCCGCAATCACACCTGAGAGATCCAAACACATCACTCGTAAGACACTCAGAATGTACTCTAACAAGTACTCCTTTATCAGATGGTATATCACCTTTTACAAATGCAACATGGTTCTGTGGATCTATATCACTTTCATATACAATCGCCCTGAAATCACCGAATTCGGTAGGTATCATTGCAGACGCTGCTTCTCTAACAAGGCTTTCAGAACTAAGTCGGTAACTGATCAGATCCGCGATAGATGCTATTTTAATATCATGTTTTTCTGCAAATTTCTCTAAATCAGGAAGGCGTGCCATATCACCATCGTCGTTCATTATTTCGCAAATAACTGCAGCCGGTTTTAATCCTGCAAGTCTCGAGAGATCAACCGAGCCCTCTGTGTGACCTGCTCTAACCAACACTCCTCCTGGTCTTGATATTAAAGGAAAAACATGACCTGGCCGAATAAAATCCTGAGGCTTTGCATCATCAGATATGGCTAAACTTACAGTAGATGCTCTATCAAAAGCGGAGATTCCTGTAGTTACGTCTTTAATAGCATCAATAGAAATAGTAAAAGCAGTATGCTCAGGAACTGAATTATATTCTGGCTTAATTGGCTGAAGACCAATCTTATCTGCATTTTCTTTGGTTAAAGCCAAGCATATTAGTCCTCTACCATGCGTAGCCATGAAATTAATAGTTTCAGCGCTGGCATATTCAGCTGCAACGACTAAATCACCTTCATTTTCCCTATCCTTGTCATCGACAAGGATCACCATCTTGCCATTTTGTATGTCTGAAATAGCTTCTTCAATAGTACTAATGGGCATTTCTTTTTTTCACCCCATATAAGAATTAAAAATAGCCTAAATTCATAGGCTTATCCAACGTAGAATATATGCAACACTATAACTTTGTCAAATATTGCGGGCACGCTTTTTTAGCTGATTATTGGACATTTTCTGTAACGACAAGATCGGCTACTAGGTTCGTAAATGCTTTGTTATAATAGGTTTTTTTATCAGCATATACGATAAACACCCCTATGTCTTTATGTTCCTCTACAAACATAAGGGCTTTTTGACTACCCATAACAAATAGTGCTGTAGCATAGGCATCAGCGAGAGCAGCGCTTTGATCCATTACAACTGTCAGGCTCAAAAAATCATGACCTGGTTTTCCAGTCTCAGGAATAATTAAATGATGATAGACATTTCCATCAACGTTTATATATCTCTCATAACTTCCGCTTGTTGATATTGCTAAATCTTTATTTGCAGTTTTGAATGTCGCAATCGCTCCTATATTGTTGGGATTTTGTATAGCTATTTCCGCAGTATGACCAAAGACTTTAAAATCTCCGGATAATGATACCACCCCACTTTCAACTCCCCTATCTTTTAGTACATCCACAGCGCTCTGTACTGCAAAACCCTTTCCAATGCCGCCAAGATCAATCATCATCCCTTTTCTTTTTAAATATGCGGTATCACCTTTGAGAATTAAATCTTTATAATTTACAAGAGCTTTTGCCTTATCTATTTGTTCAATATTAGGCTCTGTGCCGTCATCTCTCCCAAATCTGTATACGGCTATAGTCAAGGCCCCTATGGTAGGATCAAAAGCACCGTCAGTTTGTGAGGCAATACTTTTAGAGAGCTTAAGTACCTTTTTTACCTGAGGATCAATATTGACAGGTGTTATACCTGCATTCTTATTTATAAGGCTTATTTGGCTGCTGGGATTATAATCCGACAAAAGGTTATCAAGTTCTTTTATCTTATTAAAAGCAGTATTAACATCCTCTTGATTGCCGCCATAAATCAGAACTCGGGCGTAGGTGCCCATATGAGACTGCATCCTCTCAATTGGCTCTAAATTAGTTGGACCTTCAGAGCAGGAAACTAAGAATAAGATCAAAGTGATGTAGACATAGATCTGTTTTACTCTCATAGCGCTATGATTATACTGAAATTAGAGTGATTTAGTATTGACTTAGTCATAAGAAGCCTATAATTTTTCAATTAACTAGAATTTATCTACGTTTCAGAATTTCTTCTGATTCATTTGGGAAGTGTTTAATTGATAATTCACTGCGAGAATTGTAATAGTAAATACAGGCTGGATGATTCCAGAATCTCTCCGCCCGGAAGCAGTGTTAGGTGCTCTAAATGCGGGCACATATTCTTTGTAGAAAAAAAGAAAGACCTGGGAGAAATGCAAAAAACACCTCTCACAGAAGAAACTCCCTTATTTGAAGATCTCAATGAAGAAATCAAGGCTGAAGAAAAACAAAATGATACAGCCGAAATAACCCAGAGCGCTGGATTTGAAAATGTTCATGATTTAAGACAACCGGAGTTGGATATCGACAATAAGCAAGCACAAGTTGATGATGACATGCTCGATCTGCCAACTGAAAAGCAAGAAGACCTTGAAGAATATATCGACAAGATAAATAGTGAAGAGCCTAATGACGAGCCGCAAGCTGCAGAGGAAATTCCTCCTATCAAAACTAATGATAATGCGATTGAGCAAGAGCTTGATGTAAAGGAGCCCAGCGATTTATTCGAAGATGAACCCAACATAGAAGCAGAAACAAATGAGCTGCACAATGAGAAAAGTTTTGATGATGAGCCTTCGGGGATAGAAGAAACTATGGAGTACGAAGACAAAGAGGTAGAACTTTCTAAAAAGGCAAGCGGATTCTTCGCCAAACTTATCTACACACTAATAACACTTGGCGCGCTTTTTGTAATAATAATTGCAAGTCTTGTTATTTTAATAAATGCCCAGATTCTACCAAAAGGCTCCTTATCTAATTTGACTACTTCGATCGAATCAATAATCCCATTTGAACTTACTGAGAAAGACATTCCTTTAGTGATAATCACTGAACATAAAGCCAGATGGATGAACACTATTAACGGGCCTGTGTATATTGTGTCAGGACTCATATCCAATGAGTCAAATGTTCCTGTTCATTACGTAAAACTGCGAAGCGAATTCATTGCAGCAGATAAAAAGCAGTTTGAAGATCTATTTTATGCCGGCAATACATTTACTGATAAGGAGCTCAAAGGCTCTCCTATAGAAACGATTCTACTAAAGCTGGACCAGAGAAACGGCGACATTGATGTTAATAACACGCGCAAGTTAGCCGGACTCAACTACAACATCCAACCTGGGGAATCAATACCTTTTTTCAGCGTATTCCCCGCTGAGGGAAGAATGCTGGGTCTTAAATACAATCTAGAAGTAATAGATTATAAAGAAGATACACAAAACTAATATATTCATAACATATAGCTTGCTAAGTGATAATCACTCAAGTAAACTACTCTAGATAATACTAAATATTCTAGTGTTGCCTCTCGATCAGATTTCTAAATATATTAAAATTTTTAGTTTAGTATAGAGAGAACTTCATTTAAATATTTAAGGAATATTTCATTAAAAGGCGAGGGAAAACATGAAATCCACCCTTCTTAAAATAAGTGTTAGTCAAGATGGTCTGCTACCTCAAGAAACTGCTGAGATTGCAACATTAGAGTTTCCTACTCTACCCAAAAAGCTTTTAAAAGCGCTTGGTTTTGAGAGGGTAGATTCAAAGACCTATGTGGGTGTATTACCGGTATTTATTAACTTAGGTGAAAAAGAGCAAGAAATAGAAATCGAGCTTGGCGTGACTCTTCCGGAGATGAGAAAGAAAATTATTGAGATCGTAAAAACTCCGGCAAGACTAATAGCAGTGGCCGATGAGAAAAAAGCGGCGGTGAAAGCTCCTGCAAGGAAAAAGGCGACAGCACCTGTAGAAAAAGAACCTGCAGCTGCAAAGAAAACCCCGGCTCCTAAAAAAGCTCCTGCAGCCAAGTCAAAAGCAGCTCCAAAGAAAGCTGCTTCTAGTACTAAGAAAACAACTGCAAAATCGACAGCGAAAACAAGTACTGCAAAAGCACGCACTACTAAATCTGCTAGTGCTAAACCAAAAGCTAAAGCAGCGGCTAAAACAACGACAACAAAAGCAAAACGAGCAAAAAAGGGATAAATCAAAATGAGTAACAAAGAAGTTCTAGAATGCCTAACATTCGATGATGTTCTTCTACTACCAGCTTACTCCGAGATTTTGCCCAATGATGTTGATATTTCCACACAGCTAACACCTAACATAAAGCTTAATCTCCCTATTGTAAGCGCTGCAATGGATACTGTGACAGAATCCAAAACAGCTATAGCTTTAGCACAAGAAGGCGGAATTGGGATAGTACATAGAAACTTAGATATCGCTGGGCAAACCGCTGAGGTTAAGAAGGTAAAAAAATATGAAAGCGGTATGATTGTTAATCCGCTCACAGTTCGCCCGAATCATACAGTTAAAGACGCTCTTGATATCATGCTTAATCAGAACATCACAGGACTTCCTGTGACCAAGCCGGATGAAACCCTTTTAGGAATTGTAACTTTCAGAGACCTTAGATTCGAGAAGAACCTTGATTACAAAGTTAAACAGATAATGACACCTAAGAAGAAACTTGTCACTGTTAAAGACGGTACTAATTTAGAAGAAGCAAAAGAGCTTCTGCATAAATTTAGAATCGAAAAGCTCCCTGTTGTAAATGACGATTTTAAACTCCGTGGTCTTATCACCATGAAAGACATTGAGAAGATTGAGAAATACCCAACCGCTTCTAAAGACAGTATGGGAAGACTAAGGTGCGGAGCCGCTGTTGGGGTAGGTGCTGATACAGAAGAAAGAATAGATTCTCTTTTAAAAGTAGGCTGCGATGTGATAGTTATTGATACAGCTCACGGTCATTCAAAGAGAGTTATTGATACTATTAAATATGTGAAATCTAATTTTAAAGGACTTGAATTAATTGCCGGCAATGTTGGAACAGGAGACGGAGCAAAAGCTGTAATTAAAGCTGGCGCCGATGCTGTAAAGGTAGGTGTCGGACCAGGTTCTATTTGCACAACCAGAATCATCGCAGGAATAGGAGTGCCTCAAATATCTGCGATTCAAGATGTAGCTGAAGCAGCTAAAAAGCAAAAAGTTCCAGTAATAGCTGATGGCGGAATTAAGTTCTCAGGCGATGTTGCTAAAGCCATAGCAGCGGGAGCAAACACCGTGATGATAGGAAACCTTTTTGCCGGAACAGATGAGGCGCCTGGAGAAGTAATACTATTTCAAGGAAGAACTTATAAAGTCTACAGAGGAATGGGCTCTATAGAGGCAATGAAAAAGGGCAGTAAAGACAGATATGCTCAGAACATCGGCGATGAGATGATAGATTCAAAGCTGGTTCCTGAAGGCATTGAAGGAAGGATTCCTATAAGAGGGCCTATTGGCGGAGTTATCTATCAGCTAATCGGCGGCCTCAGGGCTGGTATGGGCTATACAGGATGCAAGACAATAAACGAGCTTAGAACTAAAGCTAAGTTTATTAAAGTCACCAACGCAGGTCTCAGAGAAGGCCATGTGCATGACGTCATAATTACCAAAGAAGCTCCTAATTATAGAATTGAGTGATCAGGCTGTAAGATTTCACGTACTTAAAATTAACCTTAATAGTTTTCAATCAAAATAAAAAATGCACGATAAAATACTTGTTCTTGATTTCGGCTCACAGTACACCCAGCTCATAGCTAGAAGAACCAGAGAGCTTGGGGTTTATTCTGAAATTAGGCCCTTTAATACTAAATTAGATGAGATAAAAAAAGCTGCGCCCAAAGCAATAATACTATCAGGCGGGCCGGCAAGTGTATGGGATGACGGCTCTCCTACAATTGACACAGAGTTGTTAGAACTCGGCATACCCATACTCGGCATATGCTATGGAATGCAGCTTAGCGTTCATCTTCTCGATGGCAAAGTGGAAAAATCTGACAAACGAGAGTTCGGCCCGGCAAAGCTTGAGATATTGGACGACTCTGATCTGCTTTCAAACATCTCCAACAATAGCGCAATCTGGATGTCTCACGGCGATAGAGTGCTGGAGCTGCCCGAGGGTTTTAGCTCGATTGCAAAAAGCGGCAACTCCCCACATGCGGCTATTAAAAATAGCAAGCTTAAAATATACTGTACTCAGTTTCACCCGGAAGTAGTTCATACAGAATTTGGAAAAGAGATACTATCCAATTTCATTTTTAACATCTCAGGCTGTAAGAGCACATGGACATCAAAGTCATTTGCTGATTCAACAATAAAGGATATCAGGAATAAAGTTGGTGATTCAAAAGTAATCTGTGGTCTTTCAGGTGGTGTAGACTCAGCTGTTGCCGCTGTGATTATTCAGCATGCAATTGAGCAAAATCTATACTGCATATTCGTAGACACTGGTCTTATGAGACTAAATGAAGCCCAAGAAGTTGTGGAATCATTTAGAGACATGGGCCTTAACTTAATACACGTGGATGCAACTGATAGATTCTTTGAGAAGCTCAAAGGTGTCACAGATCCAGAGAGAAAAAGAAAAATTATAGGCGAGGAGTTTATTAATGTTTTTGATGATGAGGCGTCAAAAATTAAAGGAGCTGAGTTTTTAGCTCAGGGAACGCTTTATCCAGATGTTATTGAAAGCGTGAGTGTAAAAGGCCCATCGGCCACTATTAAATCACACCACAACGTTGGCGGGCTGCCGGAAAAAATGAACCTTAAACTGGTTGAGCCGCTTAGAGAACTATTTAAGGATGAAGTCAGGGCTGTGGGGCATGAGCTTGGAGTGCCGCCAAATATCCTAAACCGTCACCCGTTTCCAGGGCCTGGTCTTGGAATAAGAATCATGGGTGAGATCACAAAAGACCGTGTTGAAATTCTAAGACTCTCAGATCATATATTTATTGAGGAGATAAAAAAAGCTGATATTTATGATGATATTTGGCAGGCCTTTTGTGTCTATTTGCCTGTAAAAACAGTTGGTGTTATGGGTGATGAAAGAACTTATGAAGATGTGATTGCTCTTAGAGCTGTAACAAGCCTAGACGGCATGACTGCAAATTGGTCCCGCATCCCTTATGACGTGCTGGAGAATACTTCGGTAAGAATCATTAATGAAGTAAAGGGTATTAACCGAGTTGTATATGATATTTCTACCAAACCACCAAGTACTATAGAGTGGGAGTAGACTCTATAGCTTAGTTAACGGGCTTTTTAAATATTCCAAAGTCACCGGTAATAGATACGAGTTCCCAGGAATCTTTTCCCAGGTCATTTAAAGCACTCTCAATACCAGCCCCGGCATTTACTCTTCTAGCGTTAGCTGCTTCTTTGGATACCGCAATATCATGATCATTACTGCTCTGAAATAATGTGTCTATTGAAACTACTTTATAATCCCATCTCATTGGGTCTCTTCCTCTGCATCTTCATCCGAGTCTGATTCTTCTACTGAAATTTCCTCTTCGCCTTCAATTAAGTCTTCTTCAATTACTAAAGCCTCTCCCTTTTCTTCTACATCTGGAAGGTTCTTTAAATGCTGTTCGTAGTCTTTTTTAGAAATTGCGCCGTCTTTGATGTGGCGCTCGGCTACTCTTACGTCATATACAAAATCTTCTTTTTTGCTCATTACATAACCTCCGGAAAAACTAATGATACCCTATGAACTTTGTTAAGCAATCTAATCATTGTTATATCAAATTCAATAGTTTTTATTTATGAGCTGCAAACCAATCCCAAGTTTTCTTTATGCCTTTGGTTAAATCAGTCTCTGGTTTCCAGCCAAGTGTATTTTCTGCTAGATCTGCCTTTAAACTTATACTTTGCACTTCCCCTGGTCTTTCCTCTCCGTGTTCTACGATAAAATTACTGCCCGATGACTTTTTAAGCTCTGAAATCAAATCATTAACTGATGACTCAACCCCTGTTCCAATATTGTAGCTGCCTACCGGTGCATCTAGGCTTAGAAGGTTTGCCCTGGCGACATCCTCTACATATACATAGTCACGAGTTTGACTGCCGTCACCGAATATGGTGCAAGCTTTACCAGCGAGTATGCGGCTTGAGAAAATTGCTATAACACCAGCCTCGCCGTGAGGGTTTTGACGCGGGCCGTAAACATTAGCATATCTAAGCGCTACATATTTAAACCCATGAACATAGTTGTAGTAGCCTAGATATTTCTCTATTGCATACTTAGAGGTGCCGTAGGGGGAAATGGGGTACGGATAAGTTTTCTCGTCCGCTGGAATTATCTCGGGCTCTCCGTAAATTGCTCCTCCAGTTGAGGCAAAAATAAATTTCTTCACATCATTTTTAAGTGCAGCTTCAATCAAATTTAGAGTACCAATTATATTAATTTCGGCATCATTCATGGGGTTTTGGACAGACTTTCTAACATCTATCTGCGCTGCATGATGATCAATAATATCAGGCTTAAATTCAGAAATTATCTTATCTACATGCTCTTTATCTCTAATATCACATTTTATGAAGTGCGCGCTTTTATTTAAGTTTTCTTCAACTCCGGTCGATAGATCATCAATTATCACAACTTCGTGCCCAGACTCTACAAAACCGTCTGCTACCCACGACCCTATGAATCCTGCTCCGCCTGTCACTAATATTTTCATAATAATTCCTCTATAAATCCCTTAATTATCTCCGAGCCTGATTTAACTGCCAGGTGAAAGTGCTTCCATTGTCTCCCTCACCAGCTCACGCGACGCCTTAGGAGGGAAAAGTATGATAGGCAAATCTGCCCCGTGATCAATATACTGCTTTATTTTTAATTTAGCATTTTGAGCGCTTCCGCACACCGATAAATCCTGCATCATTTCTGATGTTACGCTTTCTAAAGCCGACTTTTTATCTCCATTTTTCCATGCTTCTACAATCTTGTCTGCCTCGCTCTTATAACCGTATCGTATCATGGCTTTATGATAATAAGTCCCCATACCGCCCACGTAATATGCAATATACTCCCTTATTACATCCGTGGCCAAGTCTACATCCCCCGAAACCGCAGCCGGTATATATGGATTAATCTCAACTATTCTTTTATTATCTGATTTCTGTGCGCCTTCATCTAAAAGAGTTTTCCCGTTTTCTAAATAGCCGGGAGGGACCAAGAACGGAATCCAGCCATCTGCCAGCTCCCCTGTGAGGCGAATGTTTTTTTCTCCCATGGCGGCAATGAAAATAGGCAAGTCATTTCTGATCGGTTTGAACTGCAAACGAAAATTCTTTAAGTTAAAAATCTCCCCTTCATAATTAACCCTTTCACTGTTTAATACCATACGGATGATTTCTACATATTCCCTTGTTGTTTGAAGGGGCTTTTGGAATGGAACTCCGTGCCATTTCTCAATCACTAAGGGTCCGCTAGTGCCAAGACCAAGTATCATGCGTCCTTCAGAGATTTCATCAAGAGTAGCTATGGTCTGGGCAATAACCGCTGCGGAGCGGCTGTAGATAGGAATTATTCCAGTGGCAAGTTTAATTTCTTTTGTATGAGCAGCTAGCAAACCTAAAATAGAAAAAGCATCTCTCCCCCACATCTCAGGCACCCATATGGAATCGTAGCCAAGTGCTTCAGCTAACTTCGCAAACTCTATAAGTTCATTTTTAGTTATGTTATTCCAGTAAGGACTTACCAGACCTATCTTTGCCACCTCTGAGCTCCTTTAGTAATAGAACTATTTATGGAAACCATAAGATAGGGCATATTATAATTGGAGTTACGCTAAGCACAAGAAATATATCTAAGGAGAATCTAATGGATCATCTAAAACCGGCTGCACAAATTGCACTAAAGGACTGCATGAATCTTCAAAAAGGAGAGAGGGTTCTCATCATAACTGATGAGCCTGCCCGAAATATCGGCTATGCACTTTGGGAAGGGGCAAAGGAGCTTGGGGCAGAGGCAATATTCACTGAGATCATAACTCCTAAATCAAATGGAGAAGAGCCGCCCGAGCCAGTAGCTGAGCTTATGAAGCTGGTAGACGTGATTCTCATACCCACTTCAAAGTCGCTTAGTCATACAGACTCTAGAAGAGAGGCGAGTAAGGCGGGGGTTAGGATCGCCACACTCCCGGGAATTACAGAGGATATGATGACAAGAACTTTAAATGCAGATTACAATGAAATAGCAAAGAAAAGTGACGCGCTCGCAGAAATAATCAGTAATTCCTCAAATATAAGAATTACAACTGAAAAAGGAACGGATATTAATCTTGCTGTAGAAGGTAGAGACGGCCATTCAGATACAGGGCTCAATCATAGCGCGGGGGATTTCAGCAACCTGCCTGCAGGAGAGGCCTATGTAGCGCCCATGGAAGGAAAATCTCAAGGCAATATAGTATTTGACGGGTCTATGGCGGGGGTTGGAATATTAGAGAATGAA
>JBCCIH010000058.1 GCA_039028315.1 Thermodesulfobacteriota bacterium
AATTTGATAAATCTAAGCTTTTAATTGCCGGAGGGTTATATTCCTTACCTTCAGAGCTAACAAAGTCATACCGAGATAGTGTTAGTGATCCTAAAAAAGGCGCGCAGGTCGCCAAAATACTAAAGAAGATTGCAAAGAATTCTGAATATACCCTAGGAGGTTCGCACTATAAAAGAGTTCCAAGGGGCTATGATCCTGAGAATCCAAATGCTGATTTACTTTTGCATAATGGACTATATCTTTACCGGGAAGGACCAATTCCAAAAGAAGCTACTTCTAAGGATTTTCTAAACTATACATATGGAATATTTAAAGAAATGATGCCGCTACATGCTTGGCTAAGGGACAATGTTACTTCTTCTTAGTGTATTTGATCCTTGCCTTTTCTACCTTGCTAATATTTTTATTCGTCCATTTCTCAAGCTCTTTAAATATTGGGATAATCGTATTTCCTAAATCAGTCATAGAGTAGACTACTTTTGGCGGTATCTGGTTGTATTGTTTTCTTTTAATTATCCCATCTCTCTCTAGTTCTCTTAATTGTTGAGTCAGCATTCTTTGAGTTACTGCAGGGATTAATTTTCTAAGCTCGTTAAAGCGCCTTGGAGCTAAATTGATGAAATAAAGTATTTCAGGCTTCCATTTCCCTCCGAAGATATTAATTGATCCTGCTATTGGACATGCTTTACCCTCGTCACTGGCAGTCATTCAATGACCCTCCTTACCATTATCTAAGTATACAAATAGATACTATATAACAAAAATGTACCTAATTGAAATTATATACTAGAACATTATACTACGTAATATGACGAATATAAAGATTTATGGAGACCAAAATGATGACAGATGAAGAAAGGAAATCAGTAGCGGCAGAGTATTTAAAAGCTCTTGATACAGGAAAGCAGTTTTTTCATTTATTTGATGAAGATGCTGAGGTCTTTTTCCCGAATTGGGGCGTTGCAAGAGGGGAGAATGAGTATAAAAAACTTTTCTCTGATTTAGGCGCTTTGGTTGAGGACTTCACACATCACCATGGATATATAAATTGGATTATTCAGGGAGATATGGTTGTGGCAGAGGGATCAAGCGAAGGAAAGTTAAAGACCGGAGAAAGCTGGACTGATAGTAAGTGGTGCGATGTGTTTGAAATAAGAGATGGAAAGATCAAGAGGCTATACATATATCTTGACCCTGAATACTCAAGATATTAACATGAATTTAACTTAGAAGAATTCGAATATTAGCTAAACTCAATTTATATTAATTGGTAGTAGGGAGCAATTATATGACGGATAAACAAGAATCACACAGCTTTTTCCCAGCATTGCCTATAGAAGATTGGGAAGAAACAAAGAACACGCTTCATCTGTATTTCCAGATAGTTGGAAAAATACGTCTTACACTATTTCCTAAGACAAATCATTGGTGGCATGTAACGCTTTATCTCTCACCAAGGGGAATGACTACTAGACCAATACCATACAATAACATGATCTTTGAGATTGAGTTTGATTTCATCGATCATAAACTCAATATTCTCTCAAGTAAGGGCGATAAAAGCTCGTTCTCACTTGAAGGCTTATCAGTCTCATCCTTCTACAATAAGATTATAGATTCTCTAAGCTCAATTGGTGTAGATGTTTCTATAGTAGCAAAACCATATGATGTTCCTTTTAGTGAAACACCCTTTGACACAGACAAAGAGCATGGCTCCTATGATAAAGAATATGTGAACAGATATTGGCGTATACTAGTACAGGTTAATTCTGTTTTTGAGGAATTTAGGGCTAAGTTTATAGGAAAAAGCACCCCGGTTCATCTTTACTGGCACCACGCAGATCTTGCAGTTACCAGATTCTCCGGTAAACAAGCTCCGCCTATGGACGGAGGAACAAATGCCGATAAGGAAGCATATTCACACGAAGTAATCAGTTTTGGATTCTGGGCAGGAGATCAAACCGTAAGAGCTCCAGCTTTTTATTCATACACATACCCAGAGCCGCCGGGATTAGCTGAGGAACCACTTCAGCCAAAACAAGCATTTTGGAACACTGATAACGGCGCTATGGCAGTGCTCATGTATGACGACCTAAGAAAGCTTGATAACCCAAGGCAAGCACTTTTGGATTATTTAGAGAGCGCCTATAACGCCGGGGCAAATAGGGCAGAATGGAACAAAGAAGGATTTGAATTAAAGGCAGTAAAATAATATATTTCTAATATGAAAACTGCATAGGAGACCGCTATGAGTGATGAGTCTGATATTAAAGTTAGCATTGAGATTATGGAAGATGGCCCTCTTCTTGTTAAGAAGCTGACGAGCCTTAAAAATTCCAAAGGTGAGAATATAGAAACTCAAAAGATAACAGCGCTGTGCCGCTGCGGCGCGTCATCAAATAAACCTTTTTGTGACGGTAGTCATAGAAAAGTAAATTTCTCAGGCCAAAGAGAAACTGATAAACCGATTGATAAAGAAAGAGAATATGCCGGTAAAGAAATCACAGTATATGACAACAGACTTATATGCTCACATGCAGCTGAGTGCGTGAAAAATTTGCCCGAGGTTTTTCGATTAGGTGACCGACCTTGGATTGCTCCGGATAACGCAAGCCCTGATGAAATTATATCAGTGGTAAAAAAATGCCCATCAGGAGCATTAAGTTATTCTCTAGGTGGCGATCATGTAAGAGATTTTGGTTTGCCAATTGAAATAGATATTGCAAAAGATGGTCCATACAATGTGACCGGAAACATAGTTATCAATGTTGAAGATCACCTTGAGCCCCCGTCTAAAGAGCATTACGCATTATGCCGCTGCGGAGCGTCAAAAAATAAACCCTATTGCGACGGCTCCCACGCTGATGCGCATTTTAAAGACCAAGATAACTAAGCTAATCACGATTTTACACTGTGAATCCAATAGCTATAATTTCACAACTAAATAGTTGATAAAATATCGCAAATTTTCTGATATAGTTTTATTGCATAAACTTTATGTGTTAAATACAAGGGAGAATCTGAAATGATAGATTTCTACACATCTACTACGCCGAACGGAAGAAAGGTCTCTATAATGCTTGAAGAGATAGGACTTCCATACAAAACCATTCATCTAAAACTTGGGAAAATGGAGCAAAAAGAAGACTGGTATATGGAGCTGAATCCAAACGGCAGAATACCCACAATTGTAGACCATGATAATGACGATTTCGCGGTATTTGAGTCTGGGGCAATATTGATCTATCTGGCTGAGAAAACAGGAAAGTTTATGCCGCAAGATACAAAGGGACGCTCTACTGTAATACAGTGGCTAATGTTTCAAAAAGCCGGAGTTGGCCCGATGCAGGGGCAGGCAAATGTTTTCGTTAGATACACTGACGAGAAATATGAGTACGCAATAAATCGTTATCAAAAAGAGACCAGAAGACTCTATGAAGTGCTCGATAAACGGCTTGGGCAAAGTGAGTATTTAGCTGGGGATAATTACTCTATTGCAGATATCGCTACATATCCCTGGATCCATGTGCATGATTGGGCTGGGATACAAGTTCATGATCTGGATAACCTTAAGAGATGGAAAGAGGCGATATCACAGAGACCGGCAGTTGAGCGCGGGATGAATATTCCCCGCCCACCCGTGATGGATGAAAAAGCGGCCCAGAGAGGGGCTGTGCTTTTAATTAAGTAGGGGCAGGTTTAATAAGGAGATAGAATTGAAAGAGATAAGTGTTGATGTTGCAATAATTGGCGGCGGTACAGCGGGGATGGTCTCATATCGCAGAGCCTCAGACAATTGTGATAAAGTTGTGTTGATAGAAGGAGATCAGTATGGCACGACTTGCGCAAGGGTAGGCTGCATGCCCAGTAAACTCCTTATTTCAGCCGCAGACGCGGCTCATAGTATTTTAGAAGCCCCAGGGTTTGGAGTATATCCAAACGGTCTTCCTACAATAGACGGTGTTGAGGTTATGAGGCGAGTTCGAAGCGAGAGAGACCGTTTTGTAGGCTTTGTACTCGATACTATCGAAGATATACCTTCTGAGAATAAAATTAAAGGATATGCCCGATTTTTGGATGACCACACATTACTAGTGGATTACCATACAAAAATTAATGCAAAATCCATTGTAATAGCTACCGGTTCATCACCATCCATCCTCCCTATGTTTGAGGACGCTGGGGATAGGTTAATAACTAATGACGATATTTTCTATTGGCAGGATCTTCCTGACTCTGTTGTTGTCTTCGGCGCAGGAGTGATAGGGCTTGAGCTTGGCCAGGCTCTTCACAGATTAGGCGTAAGGACTAAGATCCTTAGCAAATTTGGCTTAGTAGGACCGCTTAACCACCCAGAAATAGTAAAATACGCAGATAATACATTCCAAGAGGAGTTCTACATAGATACTGACGCGGATACTTTGGCAGTAAAAAACAATGGAGAACAAGTAGAAATTACTTTTAAAGACTTAGATGGAAAAGAGCAGACTGAGGAGTTTGATTATCTACTAGCGGCAACCGGAAGAGCACCCAACGTTAAAAATCTAGGCTTGGAAAATACTAGTCTTGAGCTTGATGAAAGAGGAGTTCCGGTTTTTGACAGATACACGCTTCAATGCGGCGAGAGCTCAATTTTTATAGCTGGCGACGCCAATAACGATCTGCCGCTTTTACATGAAGCTGCGGATGAGGGACGAATTGCTGGAGAAAATGCAGGCAAATTTCCCGATGTTCACGCTGGTCTTAGAACCGTCCCAATTACAGTAGTGTTTACGGATCCTCAGATAGCGATAGTAGGAAATACATATAAACAATTATTAGAGACGCCCAATCTGTGCTTCGTAACTGGCAGTGTATCATTTGAAGACCAGGGTAGAAGCAGAGTAATGCTTAAGAACAAGGGTATTCTTCACATATATGCAGAATACGGCTCAGGAATGTTTTTGGGAGCCGAAATGTTCGGTCCCAGAGCAGAGAATATTGCACACCTATTAGCGTGGGCTCTTCAAAAAAGAATGTGCATTCCTGAGATGCTTCAAATGCCGTTTTACCATCCCGTGATTGAAGAAGGCGTAAGGACTGCGCTTAGAGACGCCAACCACAAGCTCAACATTGGCCCTGGGTTAGAACACACAAGCATTGAGTGCGGCCCGGGAATATGATTCGCTTTGGTTTCTCGTACATTTTGTAATATGATCTATAGATATATCATATATCGGAGGAAAGGGTTATGAGATTAGAGGGCAAAACTGCATTAATCACAGGCGGAGGAGACGGTATTGGAAGAGCTACAGCGCTGCTATTTTGCGAAGAGGGGGCAAAAGTCGGCATAATGGGAAGAACCGAATCCAGACTCCATGACGCTGTAAATGAAGCTAATGGACCTGGTGAAATCACAGCTTATCAAGGCGATGTATCTAAGGAGGAGGATGTAAAACGGGTAGTAGATGATTTTTATAAACACCACGGCACAATAGACATTCTCTTTAACAATGCAGGTATTTATAAAGCAGGCAGTGTTGTCACTACACCTATGGAAGTTTGGGATGCTACGATGAATATAAATGTTAAGGGAGTATTTCTAGTTAGTAAACATGTTATACCAATCATGGCAAAACACGGGGGAGGCTCTGTAATAAATAACTCATCCGTGCTTGGTATTGTAGGAATGGAAGACTGTGTTGCATACAATGCTTCCAAGGGCGCAGTAAGGCAGATTACCCGTAGTATGGCGCTTGACCATGCGGGTGACAATATAAGGGTCAACTCTGTTTGCCCAGGGTATATCAAAACAAAGATGGACCCAGAGTTTATGGGTAACCCCCCAGATGCAGATGAGCAGTTAGACGCAATCGCCGCAGAGATGATACCACTAATCAGGCGCGCTGAAGCTGTTGAAGTGGGTCATGCAGTGTTATATCTTGCAAGCGATGAGGCCAGATATGTCACCGGCTCAGATTTGGTGATAGACGGCGGCTGGACCACAGTTTAGAAATCTGTGTGCTAAACTTATTACCCTAATAAATTCGATAGAAGGATAATTAATGGATCCTGTTAGTCAGGGGCTGGTCGGATCAGTACTGCCCCAAAGCGCTTCTAACAAAAAAGAGATTAGATTAGCTGCCATCATCGGTCTTCTGGCCGGCTTACTTGCTGACATCGATGTCGTCATACGTTCCTCAACTGATCCTCTATTGTTTATAGAGTATCACCGTCAATTCACTCACTCACTTATATTTATTCCGATCGGGGGATTAATTGCAGCAGGGTTCTGCTGGCTTTTATTCAGAAAAAAACTCGGCTTCTGGAAGATATATTTCTACACATTTTTGGGCTACGCTACACACTGTTTTTTAGATGCTTGCACTAATTATGGAACAGAGCTACTTTGGCCATTCTCAAATGAAAGAATCGCTTGGAACATAATCTCTATTATTGACCCTGTATTTACGATTACGCTTCTTATATTACTGATTATCGCATTTATAAAAAAATCTCCCCTAGTTGCAAGAATTGCTTTGATATTTGCTGTTAGCTATCTGCTCATAGGCCTATACCAAAGAGAAAGGGCAGCAGATGAGCTCATGGAACTTGCTAAGGGCAGAGGGCACAGTATCGAGAAGAAGTTGGTTCATCCATCTATTGGAAATCTCTTAGTATGGCGCGCAATATATGAATCAGAGGGCAGATATTATGTGGATGCGATCAGAGTGGCTCCGTTTTCAGAGACAAAAATATATGAAGGTAGCTCAATTCCTAAATTTGATGAATCCAAGCTAGAAGATTTGGATCAAGATTCAGTTCTACGAAATGATTTTAGGAGATTTAGGAATTTTGCTATGGACTATCTTGCAGTACATCCTGACTATCCAGATATCATTGGAGATATAAGAATGGGTATTCTACCAAACAGCACTCTTCCGCTGTGGGGTCTGGAATTTAATCCTGATAATAAAGACAACCACGCATCGATGGTTAACTATGAACGCACAGTTGATAACAAGAAGTTGCAAACGTTTTTTTCCATGCTGCTCGGGCGTAACCCTCAATTAAATAGCAAAGACGAGAGTATTGAATAAAATTTTGTATAGTATTACCATTTGAAGCAATGCACGAGCGGTACGTATCTATTAGAGGGCGGTAGGAATAGTCATTGCATTGATTTTTACTTAGTTCTAATTTAATAATTTAGCTGTAACTTTTTTATATCTGTCTTATCTAATTAAATAAAGGTGGCTGATTTAACTAGACTGTCCCTAGCCACAAAGGAGGATTATTATGGAATTAAACGAGAAACAGCTTCACATGTGTGAGACCAGCACATGGGATTTTTCCGATCTAAAAGCATTAATATTAAACTGCACGCTCAAGAAATCACCTGAGAAGTCACACACAGAGGGGCTAATAACAATCTCCAAGACCATCATGGAGAAAAATGGCATCTCTGTAGATCTGCTTCGTCCTGTGGACTATGATATTGCAACCGGCGTCTATCCAGATATGACTGAGCACGGATGGGACAAAGACGACTGGCCGGAGATTTACAAAAAGGTTGAAGCAGCTCACATTTTAATCATAGGCTCTTCTATCTGGCTAGGCGAGAAAACATCTATTGCCACTCAAGTCATAGAGAGGCTATATGCCAATTCGCATTTACTAAATGAAAACGGTCAGTATGCGGATTACGGTAAAGTAGGTGGATGTCTTATTACTGGAAATGAAGATGGCGCTAAACACTGCGCTATGAATATTCTTTATTCCCTTCAGCACCTAGGGTACGTGATACCTCCTCAAGCTGATGCAGCGTGGCTTGGAGAAGCTGGCCCGGGGCCTTCTTATCTTGACCCTGGCTCAGGCGGACCTGAGAATGATTTCACAAATAGAAACACCACTTTCATGACTTGGAACCTAATGCACCTGGCTAAAATGATTAAAGATGCAGGAGGAATACCGGCACACGGTAATCAACGCTCTGAGTGGGATGCTGGATGCAGATTTGATTATGAAAACCCTGAGCATAGGTAACTCTCGGTTTTGGTAGTCTTCTTGTTTGATTTCCTCACTTATTATTTATAATTATGTCGAATATATAATTCAATAAGGTTGAGGGAGAACTGAAAGTTGAATAGGAATAGCACGTTTTATTTATTAGCATTGTTGTACTTTTTCACAAGTCCTGTGCTCTATGCTCTTAATGAATCTAATTCTGCCGATAATCCGCAAAAGACTATAGAGCAGGAGCTTGAATCAAAACCCAAAGCCAAACCCAATTGTTCTGCTCCTGATGTGTCAATTAATCAGGGTGAGCTATGTGGTCTTAATGTAAAGACAACAAATGACAAGCAGACTTATGCCTATCTTGGAATACCTTTTGGAGAGACTACTGCTGGAGATAGTCGCTGGCGTGCACCGGTGCCGGATAGTGGCTGGCAAGGGAAACTAGAAGCAACCCAACACGGCTTGGCTTGCCCTCAGATAAATAGGTTTGTTTCTGATCTCCCTTACAGTGAGGATTGTTTAACTCTAAATGTATGGAGTCCTGATATAAATCCCGATAAACCCAAAGCCGTAGTAGTTTACATTTTAGGTGGTTCCTACCTATATGGTTATGCCGGCAATCCAGTATATGATGGATCCTATGTTTCAGCAAATGGAGATATTGTACTTGTTACAATGAATTACAGAACCGGCTCTTTTGGTTTCCTTGCCGGTGTAAAAGATAAAGATACTGGCGAGAAAATAGATGGAAACTTTGGATTGATGGATCAAGTTCTTGCTATGAAGTGGGTTAAAGAAAACATAGCTAAGTTTGGCGGAGATCCCAATCAGATAACTCTGCATGGAGAAAGTGCGGGAGCGGGAAGTGTAGCTATACACTTAACTGGTGAGCCTTCTACTACAGGCTTATTCAATAATGTCATTATGCAAAGTAACCCTCTTGGAATGCCATTTAAAAGTCTGATAGAGTCAAAGCCTATAGCCCAAGAGTTCGCGAATAAACTTAGTTGTGCGAATAACGATATTTCTTGTATGCGATCAAAGTCAGCTAAAGAGATTGTTGAGGCTCAAAATATGGCCCAAGCTGGAGTTAACTTGTTATTGCATGGAATGAAAGATTTTCTTATTTGGGGACCTGTGATCGATAACAAAATAGTTAATGGCAATACTGTATTAGAGATATCCAAGAAGAAGAATACTAAGCCGACAGTTATAGGTACTAATGAGAATGAGGCTGTATTATTTGTAGCATTTGCAATGAATAAACTGGGACTCAATAACTTAAGTGATGCAGAATATTCATTGGCACTTGAGGTGCTGTTTAGGAGTAACAAAGTAAAGGATAAGATTCTAAAGAAATATCCGCACCAGGGTTCAAATAATGAAAGTAGTTTGAGCGCAGTGCTCACCGACTATTTATTTACATGCCCCTCACTTTACCTCGCAGATAATTCTTCAATGAAAACTTGGGTCTATCTATTTGACCACGTGCCTTCATATAATCTGTTTTCAATCATTGGGGTTAGTGCCTGCAAAGAAGCAGTATGTCATGCAGCAGAGGTGCCTTTTGTATTCCATACAGCAGAGAATCTAGGGTATCAGTTTACAGAGCAGGAGCGAATACTCTCTCGTACAATGATAAATTATTGGACAAATTTTGTTAAAAATATAGACCCCAATGGTATCTTGCCTGAAGGTATATTGCCACATTGGCCTAAATATAAATCCCAAGAATCAAATGTTATTTTAGTTACACCCATAGATAAGATAGTAAGCAAGCAAGATCTTCGAGCACGCTGCGAGTTTTGGAACGAAATTGGTTATGACCAACACCATTCTCTTTGGGATCTATTCTAAATAGTTTGCAGCATTTAAATCAAAATAGTAAACTTCTCTATCCGATTCTCTTCAGGCTCGTATATGATGGCAAAATTATTAACAATTCTAGCAATTATCGCTTTATCTTACACTTATATATCTGAAGTTTGTGCCCAGGGTGTTGAAGATCCATTTTCATACAATAGAGATCTGAAATCTGATGAGATATACGATTCTAATCGCTATATGACGGGGGATTGGGGAGGATTTAGAAGCAAGCTCTATGAGATGGGTATAAGGCCGACTGCAATTTATTATCTTTCTGTTCTGGGTAACCCTGTAGGAGGCGAGACTAAGGGAGTACAATATGCAGGACTTCTAAATGCATATTTGGATTTTGATCTAGAAAAGCTCATAGGAATTAAAAGGACTAAATTCATAGTTTCTGGCTCCTGGGCATCGGGAAGGAGTTTAAGTGAAGAAAATATTGGGAACTTCTTTACCGTATCCCAAGTATTTAGCGGCAGATCTGTAAGGCTTTATCAGATGTTTTTAGAAACTGAGCTTATAGAGGACGCTATAAGAGTAGCGGTAGGGAGAATGGGGGTCGGAGATGAGTTCAGTACCTCTGAGATATTTTATAACTACGTCAATACAGCGATTAACGGTCATCCTATTAGCTTGCCTATTAATGACGAAGGATTTTTCAGTGACCCGCAGACAAGCTGGGCGGCAAGGGCTGAGCTTAAGTATAAAGATACAATATATTTAAAGGCCGGAGTCTACAACTCAAATCCCAAAGTAGGTAGAGACAAAGCCTACGGGGTGGATTTCTCCTTTCGAAAAGGAGTAATTCTTATTGCAGAAATTGGATATCTTCACAATCAATTTAAAACCTCTGATGGTGGAGACGGCAAATATAGCTTTGGAGGATTTTATGATACAAGGGAGTTTGAGGATCTCTCAGATGATACAAAAAAACAAGATGGTAACTACAGTTTTTATTGGATCTTAGAGCAAATGGTCTACCGTGAATCAAATACTGACGATCAGGGCCTGTCTCCTTGGACATCAATTACTATCTCCCCTGATGAAGATATAAATACTTTTCCCTTTTTTATTAACGGTGGACTATTATACAAGGGTCTTATAGACGGCAGAGACCACGACAAAGCTGCGTTTGGGTTTGCATACGGCAAAATAAGCGATCAGTTAAAGGACAAGGACTATGAATTAATGCTGGAATTAACCTATCTAATCAAGTTTAAAGAGTGGCTTGAAGTTCAGCCCGATGTACAGTGGGTGGTGCATCCAGGTGGTAGCTCAGAAATACCTAATGCTCTTGTGATCGGTGTGCAAATGGTACTAGATATATAGCTATTAAATAGATCAGCGGAGAGAGGTTTAGTCTCCCCGCCGATAGTGGTTAAATTAATTGTCTTCAGGTTGGAATATTCTTTTTAAAAATGCCTGAGTTTGTTCCCAGGACTTCTGATCTGCATCAGCGTCATACTCAAGTGGAAGATCAAATTTCTTTCCATATTCGTCTGCTGCTGGGTTTGTGAAGCTATGCTTAACTCCAGGATATACAATTAACTCGTAGTTAGCTCCAGTGTCTTTCATAATGTTCTTAAATTTATCAAACTGCTCTTTTGGAACAAAC
>JBCCIH010000059.1 GCA_039028315.1 Thermodesulfobacteriota bacterium
CAGACGCAGCCGGAGCATTGGCAGATGGATCAACTATAAATAGAGCAAACAAGTTGGGGCTAAATGCTTACGAGTATCTATGTGAGAATAATTCCTACAACTACTTTGACCCTTTAGGTGATCTTATAGTCACAGGTCCTACTAATACAAACGTAATGGACTTAAGAATAGTGCTTATCACTTAGGGACTTATTAAGAGCTCATAGCAGTTAGGAACTTAAGCTCAGACGAGAGTTCTTCTTTGGTTACGGTGAACAAGTTAAAGCTTTTGTTCAGTGTTACCATCTGGATATTTTCTGCAATCAGCCGCTCACTGTTTTTAACCCAATAAACGCATACAATCATCTCCTGCCCGCCGGGGTGCTTGACCATTATTGAGGAGTATTTCTCAATACCCATTATGATCGGGCTGTCAGAAACTTCTTTTACTTCGTAGCCGCCGACTTGGTCATAATCATCGATTAGTGTTTGAAACGCTGGAATAACAACAGTTTTGAAAACCGCATCTACTCTTTCATCTAGCTCCCAATTCGATCCTTGGCTCATATTAATTAGACCCCTTATGCAAGATCTATTGCATATTTTTTAAGATCATCAAGTGATATCACTTCAAGCGCAGATTCGTGAGTAGATGTCAACAGGACAGGAGGTGCTATTCCATTATCAAGCGCCTCTTTCCATCTAAGCGCGCATAAGCACCAGCGGTCTCCTGCTACAAGGCCGGGAAACTCAAAGTCAGGGTTTGGAGTTGAAAGGTCGTTTCCGACGGATTTTGAAAACTCTAAAAATTCCTCACTCACCTCAACGCATACAACATGCATTCCTAAATCTTCAGGCCCTGTCCGACAGCAGCCGTCGCGGTAAAACCCCGTCATAGGAGATGTACAGCATACTCCCAGTTCTTGGCCCAATACATTTTTTTCATCTGACATAAAATTATCTCCATCAATTTTCTTTTGCGATTAAAAATAATATATCACACAGACCCTGGTCTTTCCCAGGAATGGTCCATACTTTCTTTCTTTTCTTCTTCATCTGAGCTAAGCAGCTCTATAAGGTCTTGATTTTTTAGTCTTGTTTCGGTTAATAGCGCTTCGTCATCGCCAAAGTGTTTGTGAAGATCAATAAGGCTTTTCTCGTCATGGTGCTTGAAAGTAAGGGCGGCGCGGTTTGCTTGATAACTTCTAAATCCAAGCTCCTTTAGTGCAGAAGCTCCTAGCTCAAGTGCAGACACAAATGTGTCTCTTTCTATTATATCGACCCCGGCGTCCATAAGCTCATAAACAGTTCTTCTATCATAAGCTCTTGCTAGTATCTTAAGGTTTGGATAGTGCATTTTTAGAGTCTTAGCAATCTCAATTGTTTTATCCTTGTCGTCTATTGTTAAAATAAATAACTTTGCCTCACCTGCCCCTGCGGAGTGAAGAAGGTCCAATCTTGAAGCGTCACCATAAAATACTTTATACCCAAATCTCCTTACCATATCTATCTGGCTGGGCTTTGAGTCTAAAATGGTTGTGCCGATGTTATTTGCGTGAAGTAGTCTTCCGACTATTTGTCCGAACCTCCCGAAGCCTGCGATTATTACCGGGTTCTTCTCGTCTATTGCGTCGGTTTCAGGCCTTTGATCCAGAGTAGAGAACTTAGGCTGAAGGAGTTTTTCATTTATGATCATAAGCACAGGTGTAAGAGCCATTGAAAGCGCAACTGCTAATATGAGAGTGTCTGCTATCTCATATGGGATTACGCTGTTTTGAGTGGCAAAGGAAAAGAGCACAAATGCAAACTCCCCTCCCTGAGCAAGAGAGAAGGCAAAGAGAAAGTTTTGGCTCCTGGTAAGTTTAAACAAATAACCCAGTACTAATAGTATTACGAGCTTTATCACCATCAGAGCTGCTACAAGTCCAAAGATTAAGTAAGGCTCTTTTGAAAAGAGATTAAAATCAATGCTCGCGCCCACAGAGATAAAAAACAGTCCCAAGAGTAATCCTTTGAAAGGTTCAATATCAGTCTCTAATTCGTGACGGTACTCACTGTCAGCCAGCACCACGCCGGCTAGAAAAGTCCCAAGAGCAGCCGAAAGACCAACAATCTGCATCGCAAGCGCAATACCTATTATTAAAAATAAGGCAAAAGCTGTAAACACTTCTCTGAGTCTGGTCTCTGCAATGAAGCGAAACACATAACGCACCAAAAAACGACCTGCAATAATGATTGTAGCTATAACTAGTGCAACTATTATTGCCTGCTGCCAGCCCGGAAGGGCCTCTATAGAGAAACCCGCATGATGAGCAGCCTCTGCATGACCGGGCTCTGCGAGTATTGAGCCTGCCAACAAGGGCAATACGGCCAGTATCGGGATTACAGCTATATCCTGAAAGAGAAGAACAGAGAAGCTGGCCTGCCCTCCCTGGGTTTTTATTAGCCCCTTCTCATTTAGTGTCTGAAGCACGATTGCGGTAGAAGATAGTGCTAAAATAAGGCCAACAGCTAAAGATACTTTCCAGGTAAACCCAAATATATATCCGATCAGAAATATGACTACAGCGCTGATAGCAACTTGAAGTCCGCCTAAGCCTAAAATAGGTCCCCTTAGTCTCCAAAGTAGTTCGGGTCTTAATTCTAGACCGATTAGAAAGAGCATCATAACCACTCCAAACTCGGCGAAATGAAGAACGGCCTCAGACTCTACGCCTACAAACTTAAGCACATAGGGACCGATTATAATGCCCGCAAAAAGATAGCCAAGTACCGAACCCAAGCCTAGTCGTTTAGCTATCGGTACAGAAACTACAGCAGCTAACAGATATATGAATGCCTGAAACAAAAAACTATCCATAACTTAAACGCTCCATGATTCAAATTGATCCAGAATATATTCGTTTATATATTGAAACTCACTCAAAGATCTAATATCTAGTGTGGTGTCCCTGAGTGTAAGTATTACTTTTTGATACAGATCGCTGTATACGGAGATATCTTCATGAGATTTTAAATCAGAGCTTTGATGCACTACAAAGGGAGGAATGTAGTTCATGCCGCAAAGAGCTGCCGTCCTCTCAAAAACTTTTAGAAACTCTCCCACATTGTAGTAATGTACTCCCTGCTGAGAGTAAGACTCTTCACTTCCTCCAGTTGTAATAGCATTCATCATCAGCTTGCCCACAAGAGCACTACCCCCATGACCGTATGCAAAACCGTATTCCAAAACAAGATCAATCCACTCTTTCATTAATGCAGGACAGCTGTACCAGTAAAAAGGGTGCTGAAGTACTATGACATCGTGCTCTAAAAGCAGTTTTTGTTCTTCTTTAACATCAATTAGGAAATCTGGATAGATCTCATAAAGATCTCTAAAAGTTACTCCCTCAAGATCCTTTACAGCTTTACAAAGCTCCAGATTTACTTTGGATTTTTCAAAAGCAGGGTGAGCAAAGATAACTAGTATTTTGTTTATGATGTTGTTAGGCATTTTTTCAAATATATCTCTTATATTATATGAGTAGTCTTTTGATAAAAGTTTTCAGATAAATGTTAATTTATGATGTATATGATCATTTAATCCACTTAAGTTTACTATAAAAAGATTGGAATGCCTCATGTTGGCCAAAATCGATTTAATTAATCATCAAAAAGAGATATAATTTATTAAGTTTTGATGTACTGATGTAGTTGACTTTTGACTGATTGGATATAATTATATTGTAAGGCATTATTTAAGGTGAGTTACGGTGGGGAAATACTTTGAGCAAAGATACACTCATCCAACAATTTGAAAATAAGATGCTGAGTCACATGGACTCCGCATACAACCTAGCACGCTGGATCACAGGGCATGACCAAGATGCTGAAGACGTGGTTCAAGAAGCTTATATAAGAGCCTTTAGAGGTTTTGAGAAATATACCGATATTAATAGTCTAAGCTGGCTCCTTACCATAGTTAGAAACACTTCATATAACTGGATGAAAAGCAAGCACGGTTACAGGCATCTGATCGAGTTTGATGAGTCTGTACACAGTGCTACTGACGAGCCTGGTTTTGTCGGGGACAGAAGTCAGGACTTTAGACAAGATGCAATATTAAATTCGAGCAGAAATAAAGATCTTCTGCATCAAGCGCTCAAGGAAATGCCTCTTATATTTAGAGAGGTGATAGTGCTTCATGAAATTGAAGATCTCTCATATAAAGAAATAGCAGATATAGTGGGCGTTCCCGTTGGCACGGTAATGTCCAGGCTTTCTAGAGGAAGAAGGCGTCTGCAAAAGACTTTAGCAAGCAGATTGAGCAGGAGAAATCAGGTTGAGTTGTAGTCAAGTTAGAACCATTTTGTATGATTATATTAATGCTTATGTAGATGAAGAGCTATCTACTACGGACCACTCCGCAATTCAAAAGCACCTAGAGGTCTGCGCGCACTGTGCCAATGAAAAATTCCAAATTGAACAAATAGGCAATACTATTCACAATCAATTTTCCTACTCTGCTCCCTATGGGCTAAAAGAGAATATAAGACACACAATAACTGGGCTTGCCGACTCTGACATAAACTTAAGCAATGTAGCAAAACGGCGCTTTGCTTGGCGATGGACATACTATGTAATACCTCCTGTAGTTACAGCAGTTGCTGCAGTACTGCTAATATTCTCCATGATGCCCACTCAAGATGAAGTGATGATGCACAACATGATGGAGCAAGAGATAGTTTCAGCTCACGTGCGCTCATTGATGGAGGACAATTTGCTCCATGTTGAGTCTAAAGGCCCTCAAGAGGTAAAACCTTGGTTTAACAATAGAGTTGATTTTGCAGCTCAGCCTGAGGATCTGGCTGCCGATGGTTTCTCATTAAAAGGTGGCAGGCTTGATTATTTAAATAAGCATACAGCCGCATCTTTAGTATACGAGAGCGATGATCACATTATAAATCTTTTTGTTTTTCCTACCATGGAAGCTGATATGAAATCCTTTAAGAACTTCCAAAACAGAGGCTATAACATTGTTAAGTGGGTAAATAAGGGACTTGAGTACTGCGCAATCTCGGATATTAGCTTGG
This sequence comes from Thermodesulfobacteriota bacterium, assembly GCA_039028315.1. Lineage (NCBI taxonomy): Bacteria > Pseudomonadati > Thermodesulfobacteriota > Thermodesulfobacteriota bacterium. The sequence continues at coordinate 5,052 of JBCCIH010000059.1, forward strand.
ATGAGTTAAATAAATTTGCACGCGTATATAGAAAAAAGATTACATCACCTAATTAGGTCATATTAATTTTTTAACTGGTTTTCATCTAAAGAATACAACAACTCATAGTTTTTATTATGTTTGGTAGTTTTTGATTTACTTTTAATCGGGTCTGGACAATATTAAAAAGTTTTTAGTAAAGTTGGTCATAAATGCCATAAATTAATAAAAAATGGTTAATTTTTGGCATGAAGTGCTTAAGATTTGGGCACTAATATTTGATTTGGTGATCATAAGTGCCTAATTTTATTGATTGAAATGATTTCTCTAAAGTGGTATGTTGTTTGCAACTATTAGTGGGAAGGAGGAAAATCTCATGAAAAAAGTAGAAGCTATAGTTAAACCATTTAAACTAGACGACGTTAAAGAATCCTTAAAAGAGATTGGGATTCAGGGTCTAACAGTTACAGAAGTAAAAGGTTTCGGAAGACAAAAAGGACATACTGAGCTCTATAGAGGAGCTGAATATGTAATCGACTTTTTGCCGAAGATTAAACTAGAGATAGTAGTATCGGATGATATGGTGTCTAAAGTTATCGATGCTATTATGGACAGCGCCAAAACAGGCAAAATAGGGGACGGTAAAATATTCGTATTACCTATGGAAGAGGTAATTAGAATAAGGACTGGTGAAAGAGGCGACGAAGCCCTATAACCAAAACCTTATCATTAAAGGAGGACATTTTTAAAAATGCCCACAACAAAAAAGACAAAAAGCAAAGGAGGACCCCCAAGTATGTTTGCAAAAAAGCCCGCAGACGTAACGAAGATGATAAAAGATAATGGAGTTCTAATTGTGGACTTCAGATTCTTAGATTTTATTGGAATGTGGCAGCATTTCAGTATTTCAGTTAATGAGTTCAGCGTTTCAATGTTCGAGGAAGGCTTAGGATTCGACGGATCTAGTATTCGAGGTTGGCAGTCAATCAACGCGAGTGATATGCTTGTTATTCCGGATTTCACTACAGCTAGAATTGACCCATTTTATGCACATCCAACGCTAGTACTGCTATGTGATATTGTTGATCCGATTACCCGTGAGCCTTATTCTCGTGATCCACGAAATATTGCAAAGAAAGCTGTTTCTTATTTAAAAAGTACTGGAACTGGAGATTCGGTTTACATCGGACCTGAGCTTGAATTCTTTATTCTAGATGACGTTAGATACGACCAGACAGCCAATTCCGGATATTATTTTATAGACTCTGTTGAAGGTATTTGGAACTCAGGAGCTGATGAAGGCCCTAACCTAGCATACAAGCCTCGTCACAAAGAGGGATATTTCCCGACTCCACCAACAGACTCATTCCAGGACTTAAGATCTGAGATGGTTATTGAGCTTGAGAAACTTGGAATTTCTATTGAAGCACAGCACCACGAAGTAGCAACTGCTGGACAAGCAGAAATTGATATGAGATTTGCCCCGCTGGTTCAAATGGGCGATCAAATGATGTGGTATAAATACGTTATTAGAAATGTAGCTAAAAAGTATGGCAAGACTGTAACATTTATGCCAAAACCTGTATTCAATGATAACGGTTCAGGAATGCATGTTCATCAATCCATATGGAAGAAAAACAAACCGTTATTCGCAGGTAAAGGTTATGCAGGCATGAGTGATATGGCCATGCACTATATCGGCGGAATATTAAAACACGCTGGTGCAATATGTGCTTTCACCAATCCTACAACCAACTCTTATAGAAGATTGGTACCTGGATTTGAGGCGCCTGTTAACCTTGCATATTCTGCAAGAAACAGAAGCGCAGCTGTTAGAATTCCGATGTACTCACCTAGTCCGAAGGCTAAAAGGCTTGAGACTAGATTCCCTGATCCATCATGCAACGGATACTTAGCATTTTCAGCGCTTGTTATGGCTGGACTTGATGGTATTGAAAAGAAGATTAACCCTGGCGATCCACTTGATAAAGACATTTACGCTTTAGGACCTGAGGAGCTAGCTGGTATTCCATCTGTTCCAGGATCCTTAGAAGATGCTCTTATGGCTCTTAAGGATGATCATGAGTTCCTTCTTAAAGGTGACGTGTTCACTGAAGACGTTATTGAGACATGGATCGACTACAAAATGGAAAACGAAGTTAATCCTATTAAACTAAGACCAGTTCCTTATGAGTTCATGCTTTACTTCGATGTGTAAAAAAAGCTAAACAACTCCTAAGTCATAAAATCAAAAGGCGGCAGGTATTAATTATCTGCTGCCTTTTTTTATATCCCTAACCAAATACCACTACCACTAAAAAAAATATAAATCTTGAATCCTAGTAGATACGTATTACATCTATAGTAGTGAAAACAATTCAGGAGTCCAAGATAGAATGAGTAAAAAGTTTAACAACAAGATAAAGGATATAAAATTAGTAGTATTATCACTTATGCTTTTAGTAAGCGTAGTGTTTGGGAATTTAAGCTACGCAAATGATATAGAATCCCAAAATGAAATTAATGCTACGACTGTTGATCAAAGCATAATGCTCGAAATAGAGCTTCTTCCAGCGCTTGGTCAAGAAGAAAGTGAATCAAAGGTTGTCTTAGGAACTCCGGTTGAGCTATACAAAGGAGAATCTATCAAAAAAGAAGATATCCTTCGCACAATACCAAGCATTAGCACCAAAGACGATAAGACTCTTGGGCTTTTGATCCCGCCCTTTGCATACTTTGCTCAGAGGTTTTAATTCTTTAGTTTGTAAGTGCTCAGATCGTATTAAAAACCTTGATATAATATTACTATTGTTAAGATAACTGCGGCGCCCACTGCCATAAGCATCGCATAGTTTCTTATCACACCGGTTTGAACTGTCTGAAGTGTAAGAGCTGTATCTTTGAGCACTGCTGCAACCCCGTTTACTGCCCCATCTATAAAGCCAAGATCAAATTTTGAGAAGACACCTGAAATATAGGCAAATGGTTTTACAAAAATATAGTCGTAAAGCTCATCAACATACCATTTGTTATAGGAGGCTTTATATAAAGGCCCAAACTCTTTTGCAACGTTCTCAGATGAAGAGGGCTTAATGTAGTAGAGATAAAAAGCTATAAACATACCTAGAGCAGCGCAGCCAACTGAAAATCCAGCCAATGCCCAGTGGCCAAAAAAGTGATGGCCATACTCCACCGCAGTGTCTAAGTAGATTGATGCTGATACGTAGTGCTCAAAATAGTTAGAATGCTCTATTCCAATTGCTTTGCCCATAAAATCAGGAACACCTACATAGCCTCCTAGGATTGAGAGAACAGCTAATACCATAAGAGGAATTGTCATTGAGTAAGGCGATTCGTGAACATAGCGTTTTATACTCTCAGGAACTCTGGATTTGCCTTCAAAGGTTAGTAAATAGAGCCTTAGCATATAAAGTGCTGTAAGAACAACTGTAATTAGTGCCACAATCCAGTGGAACATGTAGCCCCTGTCATATAGCGCGGCCAAGATTTCATCTTTACTAAAAAATCCTGAGAGAAACGGCAGACCAGCAATAGCAAAGGTTCCGATTAAAAATGTAATTGCGGTTATTGGTATTTTTTTCCTAAGCCCGCCCATCTTTCTAATATCCTGCTCATCTGACATGGCGTGAATTACGCTACCAGAACCTAGGAACAGCAGTGCTTTAAAAAACGCATGGGTCACAAGATGGAACAGCCCCGCAGCGTAAGCTCCAACTCCTATAGCCATAAACATGTAGCCGAGCTGGCTGACTGTAGAATATGCCAGAACCTTTTTAATATCGTTTTGAGTAAGTGCTATTGATGCCGCCAGTATCGCTGTAAATGCTGCAATAGACACAACTATCATCTGAGCTGTTGGCGACTGAGAGTAGAACACATTACAGCGAGCCATCATATAGGCGCCTGCTGTTACCATCGTTGCAGCATGGATAAGAGCGCTCACAGGTGTTGGGCCAGCCATAGCGTCTGGAAGCCACACATAAAGCGGAAACTGTGCTGATTTACCAACGGCTCCTACAAAGAGTAAAAGACCTATCGTAGTGATAACCGCTGCCGGTACTGCTTCCATATAGGTGGGATCTAGTGCTTTGCCAAAAACCTCTTGATAATTTACCGAGTCAAAAATATAGAAAATGAGAAATATTCCGAGGATAAAACCAAAGTCTCCAATCCTGTTTACAATAAATGCCTTTCTTCCAGCGTAGGCTTTTTCATTATCTTGATACCAAAACCCGATAAGAAGAAATGAAGCTAATCCAACCCCTTCCCAGCCAACAAACATTAGTGGGAAGTTATTTCCGAGAACGAGTATGAGCATGAAAAACACGAAAATATTTAAGTATGTAAAGTACTTAGCATAACCTTTGTCATGATGCATGTAGCCGGTCGAATAGATATGAATTAGAAAACCAATCCAGGTAATAACAAGGGCCATAATGCTTGAGAGGCTATCGAACATAAACTCAAAGCTGACAGTGAAATCACCAGAAGGTATCCAGACAAAGAGCTCCTGTATGATCTGGCGCTGAGAAGCGTCCATTGATAGAAGCTGAATAAAGTAGTAAGTTGAAAGGATTGCAGATAAAAGAACCGCTCCTGAGGCAATTATTCCAGAAGCACTGTGCTCAGTATGCTCATCACCGCCATACTTCTTATATAAGCCGCTTGTGAAAAGCAGGCCGTTTATCGCAGCACCAATTAATGGAAATAGTATTATCCAAACAATCATGACAAATTATCCCTTTAGTAGCTTTAGTAAATCAATATCGAGTGATTCTCTGTGTGAGTAAATTGAAACAAGTAGCGCTAGTCCCACCGCAACCTCTGCAGCGGCAACTGTTATAGACATAATCATAAACACGTGTCCCGTCATATCGCCAAGAGCACGCGCAAAGGCCACAAATGCCAGATTTGCTGAGTTTAGCATAAGCTCAAGGCACATCAGCACAATAATCAAATTTTTTCTGACTATCACGCCGTAAGCGCCAACTACAAATAGCATTGCGCTCAGTACCAGATAATGTTCAACGCCAATTTCCACTTTAATTAGCCCTCTTTTTTGCTATTGCTACAACACCAATTATTGCAACGAGAATTAATACAGACGTGAGCTCAAAAGGCAGTAAATACTCCGTAAGAAGACTTGTTCCAACCCCTTGAATAGAGCCAAAGCCGTCCATCTCAGAGACTCCTAAGGTTTTCTTCATTACCCCGTCTTTAAACCCAAGGCTCGCAAAGTAACCGACAAATAAAAGAATCACCAAAAGAATACTTACCTTAAAACCTAAATTTTTAGCTTCAAAAATTAATTTATCCGATTTCAAGTTCAGGAACATCACAGTAAACAGGAATAAGATCATTATTGCGCCGGCGTATACAAGTATCTGAACAACCGCTATGAAATGAGCTAGTAAGAGGACAAAAAGCACTGCAGTAGAGACTAAAGTTAGTACCAATGAAAGGGCGCTGGAGACTGGATTTCTAAACGAAATCACCATAAGCGCTCCTGCCAGCGCAAGCGCTGCAAATACATAAAAGACTACAGTTTCCAAGTGATTAAAAGTCCTCCTGGTAGAGTAATAACCTTACGCACCATGAAGTATATTTGGATTGGTTAGATAGTCAAATTTTATTGGTTTTATAGGGATATTACATAAATTATCAAACCTTTATCTACTTACCGTAACACCTTTTTTATCGCAGTATTCCTCGACCGGACAAACTGAGCATTTGGGCGATATTGGCCGGCAAAGATGCTGGCCGAAAGCAACCAGCAGGCTGTTATAGTCTATCCAGTACTCCCTGGGCAATTTCTTTCTAAGCGCCATCTCAGTTTTATCTGGGTTTTTGGTTTTGATATATCCAAAGCGGTTTGAGATCCTATGAACATGGGTGTCCACACAAATCCCTGGCTTGTTGTAACCAAGTGTGACAACCAGATTCGCCGTCTTTCGCCCTACCCCTTTTAATTTGAGCAGCTCGTCTATATCATCTGGCACCCGCCCGTCATAATTATTAATAAGATCGGTGCATATAGAGTGGATGTTCTTTGCCTTGGTTTTGTAAAAGCCAACGGGGTATATAGCTTGTATAATCTGCGCCTCACTAAGATTGAGCATATCTGAGGGATTATCAGCGAGTTTAAATAATTTTCTTGAGGCAGCGGCTGTGGTCTCATCCTTTGTACGCAGGCTCAGTACGGTTGATATTAGGACTTTAAATGGGTCATGGGATGTCTCCGCTACTAGCGTGACAATAGGTACATCCCATTTAGGAGCTTCTTCGGACAGTATTTTTACTATGTTATGAATATCGCCCTTCTTCATAGCTCATTAA
>JBCCIH010000060.1 GCA_039028315.1 Thermodesulfobacteriota bacterium
CAAGTGTTTGCGTTTGATACGGGTCCTGGAAATATGCTTATGGATAAAATTATGCAGATATCCACTAGTGGTAAGAAAGAGTATGACAATGGCGGTAAACTGGCATCGTCAGGAACAGTAAATCAAGAAATTCTAAACAAGCTTCTGGATGATCCCTATTATGATAATCCGCCTCCAAAATCCACAGGAGAAGAGATGTTCGGGCAAGAGATGTCTGCTGCTCTGTATGCCAATGTAGAAAAAGAAATGATAAGTCTTCAAGATTTGATGGCCACTTTGTTAGAGCTAACAGCTCAGTCTATAGTTTTGTCTTACAAGAATTTTATATATCCCAAATGGGATATAGAAGAAGTTATCTTTAGCGGCGGAGGCTGTAATAATGCCGTATTGATGGACAGACTCAGAAATGAACTTAGTCCAATTAAAATTTCGACTTCAGATCAATACGGGATTTCAGTAGATGCAAAAGAAGCTGTAGCGTTTGCTGTGCTTGCAAATGAACTTATTTCGGGAAATACGAATAACCTTCCCAACGTTACAGGAGCCGCAAGAAAAGTGCCCATGGGCAAAATATCTTTAGGAAGAGACTAATACAATTCATATTATCAGAAACTAGATATGATTTTTAAACTAAACAATCTAAATACAGCTCAAAAAATAGGGCAGGTTATAATGCCCAGAATAGATTTTGGTGATCCTGATTCTCTGCCAATGGCAAGAACGCTACTTAAGGACTACCAGGTTGGCGGCTTTATTATATTTAACGCCGTTAGCGAGTTCGTGATCGAAGCTACATCTGAGCTTCAAGAACTTTCAGATATTCCTCTTTTTTTCGCTTGTGATGGCGAGAGGGGCGTAGGGCAGATTGTTAAGGATATGGAGCGCTTTCCATTTAACATGTCTATTGGAGCCATAGGCGATGAAGACCTTGTTTATGAGCAAGCTAGTTTTATTGCTCATCAAATGAAAGATTGCGGGCTTAATTTACTTTTCGCCCCGGTTTGTGATGTGAATTCAAATCCAAACAATCCAATAATCAATATAAGATCATACGGTGATGATCCAGAGCTTGTATCAAGGCTTTGCAGCGCATTTGTTAAGGGTTGCCAAGATAACGGCGTTCTGGCGTGTGCTAAGCATTTCCCGGGACACGGCCGCACTGGGGTTGATTCACATATTGATTTGCCTGTTTTGGATACAGAGCTAGAAACTCTTGAAAAAATTGATCTAGTCCCTTTTCAGGCTGCAATAGAGGCTGGTGTAGCATCTATAATGACTGCACACATAGGATTCTCTCAAATTGGTGATGGAAGCCCTGCTACGGTCTCAAACGAGCTCATTTCTGGTGTTCTGAGGGATAAAATGGGCTATGAAGGTCTAGTCGTTACAGATTCTCTCCATATGGAAGGCATAATAAAATTAGGCAAAGAATATGATATATCGACAAGAGCACTAAATGCAGGCGCTGATATCATTCTCGATCCTTTAAATCCCATGGAGTTAGTCTCAAATCTAGCTACTTTAGAACCTAACCATCTTGGATTAGATACTAAGGTTGAAAGAATTCTAAATATTAAAGAAAAATGGCTCACAAATAATGCAGCCAATAAGGTTTCAGAGATTGACGCTATTAAACTAAAAGAACGAATAGCGAATGAATCAGTATGTTTTGTTAAAGGGAGACCTTCAGATCTAGACGGTGTATCGATATGCCCGTTTGATGTTACCAATTGTGAAAGCGAAATTTATATTCCATTTATTGAGCAGATGGAATCACATGGAGTAAATGTTGTAGTTGCAGATGATTCATCAAGATTTCGTATCACAGAGGATTCTACTATAATTTGTCTGGTTTATACAACAATAGGAGCATGGAAAAAGCAGTCAACTCTACCTAGCAGATACATATCGTCGCTTAAATATATTGGTCCACTTAATTGCAAAACTATACTGGTATCTTTTGGCTCGCCCTATGTTGTAGAGGGGTTAGATAGTTTTGATACTGTTTTATGCAGCTTTGATATATTAGATGAATGTCAAAAAGCTGCAGCAGATGTTCTGTTAGGAAAAATATCAACCAAGGCCAAACTACCGGTCAGTCTAAAATAAAACTGTTTGTATTAAATTCGCTTTAGGTAAATTAGAATCAGATGCCTGAATCAATTCAAAACGCTTTATCTGCACTTAGCCCCCTTGATTGGCTGATTGTAGCAGCCTATCTCCTAATGTCTCTGGGAATTGGAATATATTTCACTAAAAGGGCAAGCTCCAGCATGTCTTCTTACTTTGTATCAGGACGTAGTTTGCCTTGGTACATTCTGGGCACATCTATTGTGGCGACTACTTTTGCTGCCGACACGCCGCTTGCAATTACTGGGTGGATTAGAGAGGGTGGAATATGGAAGAACTGGTTTTGGTGGAACTATATTTTCAGTAGTGTCTTTATTGTAGTAGTTTTTGCCAGGCTTTGGCGAAGAGCCGAAGTAATAACTGATAACGAATTGATAGAGATACGCTACAGCGGAAAACCGGCCGCATTCCTTAGGGGGTTTAAGGCTTTTTATTTTTCGACACTGTTTAATTTCATAGTCATGGGCTGGGTAATTAGTGCTATGGCAAAGGTGTTTAAGGTATTTTTTGGTATAGATACCGATTTAGCGATAATTATATGTATTTCTATAGCGTTTTTCTATACTATGATGTCAGGTCTTTGGGGAGTAGCTCTTACTGATTTTCTTCAGTACTTCATTGCAGTTATCGGAACCGTAATACTTGCCTGGGTTGTAATCGGATCTCCGGAAATTGGAGGTTTCTCTGGGTTTATAGATAAACTCGGCAAAATTGATAAAGAACATATATCCTTTTTTATGACCCCGTCCGGCGGTGATCCTGTCAGTGAGGGAGTTCTTGACTCAAGCTTCTTTGCATTTCTTGTATATGTAACAATTATCTGGTGGTCATCTCATAATGCTGACGGGGGCGGATATATTATACAAAGGATTAACTCTGCCAAGAACGAAAGACATGCAGTATTAGGTATGGCATGGTTTGCGATTAATCATTACATCATAAGACTCTGGCCTTGGGTACTTGTAGCGCTGGCTACTCTGATTATCTATCCAAGGGTTCAGGAGTACGGCGGCGATCATGAAGCAATGTATGTTGTTGTTATAAGAGACTATCTAGGGCCTGGGCTGAAGGGGCTCTTATTTGTAACATTTCTCGCGGCTTTTATGTCTACACTTTCTACCCAGCTAAACTGGGGCGCCTCATACTTGATGAACGATATATATAGACGTTTTATTAAGAAAAATGCTTCTGAGAGCCATTATATCTTAATCTCTCGATTTGTAACATTAATATTAACCATACTCGCAGGCTATTTTGCATTTTATATCACCAATATTGGCAAGGCCTGGATATTTCTCTGGGCCATGAGCGCGGGTGTAGGTTTAGTGCTTATACTCAGATGGTTTTGGTGGAGGATAAATGCATGGTCTGAGATATCTGCTCTGGCGGCTTCACTATTTACAATTCTCGTCCTATTCATATACACACAAGCAAACGGCGTCTCGCTTGAGCTAAAGCATCAGATATTAGTCATACCAGTTTCTATTATAACCTGGATAGTTGTAACATTTTTAACTAAACCAGAGTCGAACGAGACACTGGGAAATTTTTACAAAAGAGTTCGTCCATGGGGCTGGTGGAAGCCTGCAAGTGATCAACATCCACAGATTACTAAGCCAAAATTTATGCCGGTCATTTACAACTGGTTATTAGGCGTGGCTTTCTTAATATTCGGAATGATAGGGGTTGGAAAGATGCTGCTCGGCAGTTTTTCTTTTGGTGCTATATGCATAATTCTCTCGGTAATCTCGGGAGTTATTGTATATATAAGGATGAGAGAAGAGTTAAAATAAAGATTTATCACTTCCAAAAATGACGGATTATGTTATAACTTATAGTCGTTAAGGTTATTAGATATGGCTATAAAAATTAAAGTACTAAAACATCCTGAGCTCACTTGGTATGAAAAACTGTATATCCCCCAGATTCTGGGCGGACTAGCAATTACACTTGGTCATATTCTTAGGTTTAAACCTATAACCGTGCAGTATCCTGAAGAAGTAAAAGAATTGCCTGAGAGATACCGAGGGCTTCACGTAATGCCAGGGGATGATGAGGGTGAGATAAGATGCGTTGCCTGTAAGCTTTGTGAGGTAGCATGCCCAACTCAGGCTATATCTATTGTGGCCGAACCCGCGGATGATTACGGGATTGAGAGAAGGCCTAAGGTTTACAATATTGATTTTATGAGATGCGTGTTCTGCGGATTCTGTGTGGAGGCCTGCCCATGTGATGCACTTAGGATGGGAATGAAGTATGAGCTTGCTTCATACAACAGAGCAGGGCTTGTGCATACAAAAGAAGTTTTCTTTGACCCTAACGTGAAGAGCGATGCTCCAAGAGATAACGCTAATTTCCTCTACGAAATGGGCAAAGGTGAGAACCTAGACAGCATTGAGGAAATACAGAAGGTTAAAGAACTCACTGGAGCATATGTCGAGGCTCCAGAGCCTGTGTCAACCGATAATCCTTTCCAAAGTTCAGGATCTTAAATCTACTAACATTGCTAAGAAATTATTCGCTTTTTGAACCATACCTCTTAAACCAAGGTGTAAGTCTTAGAGCGCCAGCAATAGAAGATTTTAGCTGACTTCTTTCGGTTACTAGATGAATTCCGCCCTGTTTATTAAAGAACTCAGAGGTCATAGTTTCTGGCGCTACCCCTCTACCTCCGCTCGCTAATTTAACAACCCTGTCTCCAGCAAATGCAACTGTTGCTTTTTTCTCAGCAATTATAAAATCTCCTTGAACAACATAGCTTGCCAGTGCGCCTCCAGTGGTTGGATGTCCAAGCAGAGATACATATGGTAGGCCAGCATCTTTAAGGTTAACAATAGCAGAGATTGTTTTTGCCATTTGGTAGAGTGCGACAGTGCCCTCTTGCATTCTGGCTCCCCCTGATGCGGTTACCACTATGAGGGGTAAGTCCTCTTGTATTGCATAATCGACAATAAGCTTCATCTTTTCCCCGAATACTGCCCCCATGGATCCACCCATAAACCTAAAGTCTGATACTGCAATTGCTACAGGGATGTCAAACATGTCTCCATATCCTACAACCAGAGAATCCTTTGAGTCTGTACGCTTAGAAGCCTTTTTTCTTGTGTCATAGTAATCAAAGAAATTAAATCGAGCATCTATGTTTTCAGTACTAAGATTAGAATGCAGCTCATGAAATGAGTCTGTATTAAGAAGTAAATCTAGATAGTCATCAGATCCCAGTGGGGAAGGTTTTTCACAATATGGGCAAGAAAAGAAATTCTTTTTGAAATCCTCTTTGGCAAAATGCTTTCTGCAGCCAGGTCTTGTGATATTTCCGTCGGCGTCCTTCTCATCATTGCAAAAATGTGGCTCAGCTCCATAAAGTGCTATCTGCATTTGAGACACTTCAGGAGTTGCAGTTTTTGAAAATGCACTCGGCAGCCAGCTTCTGATCTTTTTTGCTATTGCCTGGTATCTGTGCTCCCCTTTTTCAACCTCTCCAACTTTTTGTATTTTTTCAATAAGTTCTTTTTTAAGATAATTGGTGTCAGCTTTCTCAAGCTCTTCGGTCGATTTAACAAGCACCTTGTCTATTAATTCCAAGGTTTTAGTCAGGTAAGTTGCTCCGTCAATTGAAGGCTCTTTAATAACCTTGTCTACAATACCGTATTTGAGCATATACTCTGATGTAGGCTGAAGCACCTCTAGCGCCTCTTCGATCTTATCTCCAGATCTAAAGAGGATCGCCGAGCAGCCCTCTGCAGTAATAACCGAATATTCAGCTCTTGATAACATAAACCTTTTATGTGCAAGCTGAAAAGCAATTGCACCACCGCTGCCACCGCTGCCAAGCACTATTGAGATTGACTTGGCTTTAAGTGAAATCATCTTAGACTGACAAAATGAAATAAGCCAAGATTGCAGCTTTTCAGCAGAATACTCAAAAGGGTCTCCGCCGATTGTATCTACATATGTATGAAGCATAAGATCATGCTGTTCTGCATATTCCATCATATTGTGAGCGAGCCCATATCCGTCAGCTTTAACAAGACCAAAATTATATTTCATCCTGTCATCGTCACTTGTAGGCATCTGCTGTGCTATGATGGCCACTTTCTTGCCATTACTCTTAAGTGTGGCGGTTCCTACAATAACTGCGGGATCGTCTGCAAGCTCGATAATTTTTCCAGAAGGAGCTTTTAACTCTAAGGAAAAATCTTCAAGTTCGTTGTAAGGTACAAAGTCATCATACAGAGATTCAATAATGTCTTTTGATTTAATTTTTTTGTATGACCTAGCCTGTTCGTGTACAAGCATTAATTTTGAAGGTCGGCTCATATTTAATTTTCTCCAGCTCTCTTTCTCTATTTAAAGTATAGTAATTTACCCTATTTAAACGCTTTAGACTATGATACGTGAGGAAGTACTTTCTCGACAAATAATCTCATGGATCTCATAGACTCCTCATGGCTAATTCCAGGGAATTTAAATCGGCAGATCAAATTATCTGCAGGAGTTTGCTCCTGATACTGTTTAATGGCTTCAACACACTCCTCAGGGGTTCCAATTATGGATTGATCCCTTGCTATATCATATAAGATAGGATCACTTGGGTCTGAGAGCAAATTACCCTCTCTGTCGACCATTGAGCCCCATGAAGCATAACCTTTAGCAGTATATGTAACGTGTTCCTTAATATCTTCCCATGCATCATCAGCCTTTTTATCTGATATGTACATCTCTCTAACAAGAGGTTTTTCAACATCATCGGGGCTTCTGCCATACTCCTTTAGCAAATCTGAGTGCATATCAAACAAATATTTAACTATGGGAATGACACCGATGGCAGGGACGTATAAAGGTGCCCCAATTCTGGCGGCCCTTCTGATAGCCGGCTCGGTAAAGGCCCCTATCCATATAGGTATAGGCTGTTGGACCGGTTTAGGAGTTACATTCACATTATCTAGCTGATAATACTTTCCGTCTATACTAAAAGATTCATTTGCCCAGCTTTTAGTTAATACCTCTATCCCTTCTTCCATTCTTCCTCGTCTTTGCTTGAGTGTTCTCCCAAAGCCAGAAAACTCTTCTTCTCTGTATCCAAGACCAATTCCTAGTATTAATCTTCCATTTGAAATCAAATCCGCAACTGCCGCGTCTTCAGCTACTCTAACAGGGTCATGTAAAGGCAGAAGTAAAACACCAGTTCCTATGCGTATATTATTAGTTCTGGCAGCGATGGCAGCGGCGGTTAATAATAATGAAGGGCAGTAACCATCTTCTAGAAAGTGGTGCTCTGACAGCCATGCTGAATCAAAGCCCATCTGATCAGCCATGCTAATTTCTTCAAGCATTTCCCCATAGAGCTCTTTATGAGATCTTTTATTGTGAGGCGGTGACTGCATTGTGTAGTAACCTACTCCAAATTTCATAATTATGCTCCTTTAATTATGATTAATTAGTAATTCAGAAATTGGGGTAATTATAACCTGAAAGGGCTATTGTTGTTAAGATCGGCAAAAAAAATGGCTGGTTAGACTTTTTGTCTAAACCAGCCATCTAATTTTAAATTGCTATTTTTTATGCGGTAAATGACTGTCCGCAACCACAGGATCCGGTTGCATTGGGGTTGCTAATTGCGAAACCTGTACCATCAAGACCATCAGTGTAATCAAGTACTCCGCCATTTAGGTAAGGTGCGCTTAGTTCATCAATTGCTACTTTAATCCCATCTCTTTCAATAATTTTATCAGACTTCTCTATTTCGTCGTCAAATCCCATTTCATATGAAAATCCTGAACAACCGCCAGGCACTACCCTAACGCGTAGCACTGCCTCAGGTAAATTCTCATCAGCTAATAGTTTTTTAATCTCGTCAGCCGCTTTAGTAGTTACAGTAAACATTAATAACTACCTCCCTTTATTAATTATTCCCTATTAGTATATGCACTAAGCAGTAGTAAGGCAATGCCTAAAATGAAAATTGCAGAGTTTGTGATCGCCGAAGTCCTATGTAAGCCTCTGAATTTATTATGTAAATTTGTGTATTCGGGCCCCCCTTCCCCAACCGCCCTCATCTGTGTTCTAACCTCATGAGCCTGGGGCCTGTTTATTTCCCCTGCATATACAGCGAGTCCGATCATAACTACTATAGCTCCAATCTTAACTGCATTTAACAGATTAGATAGATGGTTGTCTAGATAAATTAAAGCAATAGAGCTGACTAGCAAAACTGTCCCACAAACGTATGCTAGCATGTAATATTTTGGAAAGATCTCTGAAACCACATCTCCGGCCTGCTCTCTTTGCAGCACTTTAAATATGCTGGGCGCAGCAATCATTGCTAAAAAGAAAATACTGCCGACCCACAAACTTAGCGATAAGGTGTATAGAAACTTAAGAGCAGTAATCATTTTTAATTAAATGTGCACTCCTGAATTGTTATTGTGCACTGTTTAGATTCACTCTCAAAAAATGAGGCCGTCATAGACTTAAATGTACCCTCAATATTTACAGTGCTTCCTTTAGTGGTATCCAAAATTCCTTTTTGATCCGGAGCATTGCAAAAACACTGAACTACCCTTTGGCTCTTGGTCACAAATTCAACTGTAAATGTTCCTTCGGGAGCATCGGAGCAAAGAGAATGGATTTTTCTTGTCATGTTTGTCTCAAGAGTTGTTTGTACAAGTTTGTCTTTATAAAGATCATCCCCAGTCATAGGCTCGTCCATATTGGACTCGCAAATTTCATCAATTGATATTTTTTTGGCATCTCCAGCATGGGCAAGACTCATAATTGATAATAATGAAAAAATAAAAGCGCTTAAAATCATGATAGAAGTTTTAGTCATAGTTCCCCCTTACAAAAAATATGTTTTAAGTATCAAAATCGCATTTTTATTATAACAGGTGCTGGTCAAAAATAAGAGATATTGTTTTCTCTTAGCCTGATACAACTGGCTCACTTGATATTTAGATCAGTCCTTGTGTATATTTTTTCTAATGAAGAAGGACACTTTGTTAATTATAGATACATCTGAAGGTAATGCTGATTTACTCTATAGAACCAACTTTTTTGTCCCCGACCCCGTTGTGTATATTGAGCACAAGGGTGAGAAAATACTTTTATTAAGTGACCTTGAGATAGATAGGGGGAAGAGCGAGGCAACAGTAGATAGGGTTTTATCGCTATCTGAATACCAAAATAAATTAGCATCAAAGAAACGAAAGCGTATCAGATTTATCGATATCATAGATGTAGTGCTCAAAGATCTTAAGATTAAAAGAGCACTAGTTCCGGGGATGTTCCCCGCTAAGTATTCTGATGAATTAAGAAAACGCGGATATAACATAAAAGTTTCAGAAGATGAGCCGTTTTTTAAAGAAAGACTTATAAAAGCTCCTAAGGAGATTGCCTCTTTAAAAGACGCTCTTCGAAAAACTGCACGAGCTATGGATCTTGCCGTAAGAATCGTGGCTTCTTCAGAGATCAAACGAAACAAGCTCTATTTAAATGGACAGGTGCTAACATCTGAAAAAATTAAGGGCGAGATTAATGCCGAGTTATCAAGAATGGGCTATAACGCATCACACACAATTGTTGCCTCAGGTATTCATTCCTCGATGCCCCATCATAGTGGAGAGGGACCGGTTTTTGCCGATAAGCCTTTGATCATAGACATTTTCCCAAGGTCTCAGGAGACAGGTTATTTCGGAGACATGACCAGAACTGTTATCAGAGGCGAGCCTTCGGAGAAGCTTATCAAGATGTATAACACAGTACTTAATGGTCAGAAGCTTGGCATAAGCCTGATAAAAGATGGGGTCAAATCAAAAGACGTTCATACTGCAATAGTGGACTACTTTAATGAATGCGGGTTTGAAACCGGAAATATAAACGGCAGACAGCAGGGATTCATACACTCCACAGGCCACGGTCTTGGTCTTGAGATTCATGAGCCACCAAGAATAGGAATGGGAGATGAGGTGCTCAGGGAAGGGAACGTGGTTACTGTTGAGCCTGGCTTATACTATGAGAAAATTGGCGGGATCAGAATCGAAGATGTTGTAGTTGTCGAAAAGAAAGGTTGTACCAATCTAACCAAATATCCCAAAAGATTTAGGGTTAAAGTTTAAATGTCTCGCTTGTAATATTGCTTTTATATTTCTTAAACATAAATATTCCTATTACTGTGTATTCTTACATAAGTATCCATAAATTACTTAAACCGAAGTTAGGAGATAAAATGAAAAAGAATTTTGATGATCTCGTCGAGCTATCAAGATATCTGAGGAGCCCACAGGGCTGTCCATGGGACAGAGAGCAGTCATTAGAAACCGTAACACCATACATAATCGAAGAAGCATACGAAGTTGTACAGGCAATAGAGCTTAAGGACAAAGATGAAATAATTGAAGAGTTGGGTGATCTATTTTTTCAGGTAATTTTTGCATCCCAAATCGCATCAGAAGACGGAGAGTTTGATATATCTGATGTTATTGACAGACTTCACAACAAACTGGTCCGTAGACACCCTCATGTGTTTGGGGATGAAAAAGCAAAAGACGCTGATGAAGCAATAAAGACCTGGCATAAACAAAAATTAAAGGAAAAAACCAGGAAACGCAGACTACTTGAAATACCTCAAACAATGCCTTCACTTCTAAGAGCTCACAGAGTGTCTGAAAAAGCTTCACAAGTAGGCTTTGATTGGCAAAACGCAGGAGAAGTTCTTCCCAAAGTTAAAGAAGAACTTGCAGAGCTAGAGGTAGAGATAGAAAATAATAATAAAGAAGCAATTGAAAAAGAATGGGGTGATCTTGTTTTTTCACTCGTTAATTTGGGACGGCATCTAAAACTCGACTCTGAAAAATCGGCCCATAGAGCAATAGATAGTTTTATTGGCAGGTTTAGTAAAGTTGAGGACAAAGCTTCAGAGCAAGGAAAGGAATTATCAGAGCTTACGTTAGCAGAAATGGACGAACTGTGGGACGAAGTGAAAAAAGAAAGGGATTAATCATCAATCAGCATGCTGACTAGCTTGTATCCTTCCGGCACGAATATGTCGGATGTGCTTGCCGAGCGTTCAGTATAGACAAATTCTTCATTTTTAACGCTCTCATCTGCTGAGTTATATATGGCAAATGGAACCGGCTCATTAATATGAGTTCTAATATCTATAGGGGTTGGGTGATCTGACATAACTAGAATTTTATAATCTCCAAACTTCTTTATGCCATCCAGTACTCTGCCCACGACCCTGCCGTCA
>JBCCIH010000061.1 GCA_039028315.1 Thermodesulfobacteriota bacterium
AGTTCAGGCGAATCCAAGAGCACCTCATTTACTTCCACAACATCTCCGCTCACGGGTGCATATAGATCAGACACTGCCTTTGTTGATTCAACCGCTCCAAAGGGATCTCCCTTGGTAATTTCATCCCCCTCGCTCGGAAGCTCAATATATACGATCTCTCCAAGAGAGTCCTGGGCATAATCGGTTATGCCGATTACGAGCACATCTGCCTCTTCATGCGCCCACTCATGATCGTTGGTATATTTGAGTTCTTCAACTGCCTGTGCCATGTTTCAATCTCCTATATATATTCTACTTTTTATAAAAGGGGATACTAACTATACGAGCATCCCTTAGGCTGCCTCTTATTTCAATTTGTATTGTGTTATCATGCTCTACTTTATTATTTAAATAACCCAAGCCGATCGATTTTTCAAGACTTGGGGATAAAGTT
Source organism: Thermodesulfobacteriota bacterium (assembly GCA_039028315.1). Classification (NCBI taxonomy): domain Bacteria; kingdom Pseudomonadati; phylum Thermodesulfobacteriota; species Thermodesulfobacteriota bacterium. Next base: position 434 of record JBCCIH010000061.1, read on the forward strand.
CCGCTTGTTACATTACCTACATTACTACCATCAATAAATATACCGTAACCCTGGCGGGGAATTCCACGGTCAAGCAATTCAAATCCCACTAGGTTATTTTCAAGTCCATTTTCTAATGACTCTACCAGAGCCTTCTTTCCGATAAAGTCATCAGTATCGAGCTTTATATAGCGATTAAGCCCAGCTTCTAAAGGGTTTATGTCACCATCAATCTCGTGCCCATAAAGAGAATAAGCCATATCTATCCTAAGCGTATCTCGCGCTCCTAGACCACAGGGTTTAATGCCTGAATCTGCCCCAGTCTCAAGCAGTTTTCTCCATAAGAGCGGCGCTTTATCCCAGGGCAAAAAGATTTCAAAGCCCTCCTCCCCCGTATATCCTGTGCGGGCAACTATCATCTCAAAACCAGACCAACTAATAAGATCGAATCTAAATTTTCTTATGTGATCTAAATTAGTCTCAATTGCACTTGTTAAGATTGCAATGGCCTCTGGGCCTTGAATGGCGATTTGAGAGTATTGAGCGCTCACATCAGTTACTTCGACATCAAATTTGGCTTCTTCCTTTTTAATCCATGCAAAATCCTTGTCGCTGTTTGACGCATTTACGCAATATAAAAAATGCTCGTCTGAGAATTTATAGATAATTACATCATCAACAACTCCGCCGTGCTCATTACAAAGCAGAGTGTATTGCGCTTGGCCATCCTGCACTTTCTTCACATCGTTAGTTGTAACCCACTGGCAAAAATCGATAGCGTCTTTCCCTATAACCTCAATCTCGCCCATATGGCTTACGTCAAAAAGTCCGGCAGAGCTTCTTACAGCCAGATGCTCCTGTCTTAGACCTTCATATTGTACAGGCATCTGCCAGCCGGCAAACTCTACCATCTTTGCCCCAAGCTCTTTATGAATTGAATTAAGTGCGGTTTCTCTCATAGCTCCACTAATTTCTTAACGAGTGTTAAGCACAATGTCAACAATTTAGTATAATGAAATATCAAGATAATATTTTGAGATTACAACTTTACAATAACAGTATAATATTATTCGTCATGGCAAAAATTTTAGAGATATCAGAACTTGGTCACCCGGTGTTAAGAAAAAGGGCTCAAGAAATAGAAAACATAAGAGATGAAGAGCTTCAAAATTTTATAGATGACTTGATTGAAACCTGCACTGATTCTAATGGCGTTGGGATCGCGGCTCCTCAAGTTTATGAATCCAAGCGCATTTTTATCATCTCCTCTAAGCCAAATACTCGTTATCCTAATGCTCAAGAAATGGGTCCAATTGCACTGATAAACCCTGAGATAATCTCTCGTTCAGATGAGCTTGAGAAGGACTGGGAGGGATGTCTTAGTATTCCAGGGATAAGAGGGCTTGTACCTCGGCATAAAACAATTAAAGTAAAATACCAAACCAGAGACGGCGATCATGTAGAAGATGAACTCTCTGATTTTATTGCAAGAATCTTTCAGCACGAGCTCGATCACTTAGATGGAATAGTATTTTTAGACAGAATGGAATCAAACAGTGAGATTATTACAGAAAAGCAATACCAAAAACTTATGACTAAACTCCTGGAGGATATAGATCTTGAAGAAAAGGGCTGAGATACTAAGTGAATTTAATCTGGCCAAGATACTAATAGCAATCATGATTATCACATTTCACTCACACAGTATGGCGCAGCAAGAGGAGCATCATGACTCCATATTTCAGGCCTCGGTGTTTGAAGCACTAATAGAGGGAGTATATGAAGGCGACCTAACATACGGCGAGCTGAAAAAACACGGCGACTTCGGGCTTGGAACATTTAACAGATTAGACGGAGAGATGGTCGCTCTTGACGGGGTATTCTACAGAATCGACTCTGAAGGCAATGTATTTGTAGTCGACGATTCTCTTAAATCACCCTTTGCAGTGGTTACTTTTTTTGATGTAAATCAGACTCTTACTCCGAAAAAAGCGCTTAATTGTGAAGAGCTTCAAAAATATATAAAAGAGGCTTTGCCATTGGACAACATTTTCTATGCGCTCAAAGTTAGCGGCGAATTTGAATACATGAAAACTAGAAGCGTTCACGCTCAGCATAAGCCCTACCCCCCAATAAGCTATGCAGTAGAAACTCAGTCTGAATTTGATCTGGGGAGCATCAAAGGAACCATCGTTGGATTCTGGATGCCGACATATATCGGAGGCTTGAGCCAGTCCGGTTTTCATTTTCACTTTATAGCCGATGATAAGAAATCCGGCGGCCATGTGCTAGAGTGTAAAACGAAAAATGTCACTGTTGAAATAGATCATATAAGAGACTTTGAGTTAGACCTCTCAGATACCCAAGAATTTAACGATCTGGATTTAGAGAATAAGCCCTAAAGGGAGAAAAATAGATGAGTAATTTTTCTAAACGGTTTTTAATATTACTTACTGCTTTATTGGCGTTATTCACCGCTGATTTTTCATATTCACAACCTGACACTTTAATGGGCGGAGAGTGGATTGATCTTAGTCACGATTTTTCAAGTGAGACTATATACTGGCCTACTGCCCAAGAATTTAAGTTAGAGACCGTTTTTCAAGGCTATACCGACGAAGGCTTCTTTTATGAGTCGCATAATTTCTCAGCAGCGGAGCATGGGGGAACCCATGTTGATGCTCCAATTCATTTTGCCAAAGGTAAGCTTACCGCGGATCAAATTCCGCTTGAGAATCTTATTGGGCCTGGTGTTGTAATCGACGTTTCTAAAAAAGCCCTTCCCAACCCTGACTATCAAGTGAGTGTAGAGGACTTTAAGATGTGGGAGGCCAAGCATGGAAAGATTGCAGATGGTTCTATCGTGTTCTTAAACACGGGTTACGCGCAGTACTGGCCTGATAGAGTTAAATATATGGGAACAGACAAACGGGGTCCTGAAGCTGTGGCTGAGCTTCATTTTCCGGGGCTTGATCCCAAAGCAGCCGCTTGGCTAGTTGAGAACAGAAACATAGCTGCAATAGGTCTTGATGCGCCCAGCATTGATTACGGCCAGTCAAAACTTTATCAAGCCCATCAGATACTTTTTAAGGAAAATATTCCGGCATTCGAAAATGTGGCTAATTTAGATAAACTACCGCCTAAAGGTGCATTTATCATTGCACTGCCTATGAAAATAAAAAACGGCAGCGGCGCTCCGACAAGAATAATTGCAAAGCTGCCAGAGTAAGTGAGGAGTAATAATGAGCGAAGACACAACTAGAGCTAAGCAAAAAAATATTTCTGAAATAGCCAAAGAGGCGGGGCTTTTAATCCCAGTATTTGTTACGTCCACAGTTTATGACAACTGGTTAGTGCCTGATCAAAAAAGCACCGAAGAAGGTGAAGATGAAAAAAAAAGGACTACTGATTTAATTAACGGTTTTTTGTACTATATGCGAATACACCGTCAGTCCAGTAAGTCCAATTTAATTTACTTCCCAGTTAAATTTAAAAAAGACGGTGAAGAACAAGATGTGTCGCTAATGTCACACCTGGGCCCGCTTGAAGAAGGCGACAACCGCCCCTGCATTACTATAATGACTCCTGAAGAGTATGAGTCTGAAACAGCTAATTAAGCTTTCAGAAATTCATTTTAGCCCTCGCCAATCAAAGCCTAAATGATGTATAATAATCTTCTAGGGCCGGGCTATGAAACACAAAGAGATTTATTTCGATAACAACGCCACTACTAAGCCGCTTGCAGAAGTCAGGGAAGAAGTGCTCAAGGTTATGGACAGCGAGTTCGGAAACCCTTCAAGCGCACACTCTAGCGGCAAAAGGGCACGCAAGCATCTGGCACTCGCAAGAAAACAGCTCTCTGAGCTTATCGGAGCACCTACTTCAAAAATCACATTTACAGGCTCTGGAACTGAATCAAATAACATGGCATTTTATTCCTGCACCAGAGATAAAACAAACGGGTGTGAGATTCTAACCACAACGGTCGAGCACTCATCTATTCATAAAATGTGCAACTTTCTTAAACTGCACGACGTAACGATTAAAAAACTTGAGGTAAACGGTGGCGGTCTAATAGATACAGATGAATTAAAGAAATCAGTAAACGAGAATACTAAGCTCGTCTCAATTCAGTGGGTTAACAACGAGACAGGAATCATACAACCAATTCCTGAGATTGCACAGATCTGCAGCGAGCTTGAGGTCCCTCTTCACACTGACGCTGCACAAGCAGTTGGCAAAATCGAGATGAATATAAATGAAATTCCAGTTGATTTCTTCTCCCTTACCGGACATAAATTTCACTCGCCTCAGGGCGTTGGAGCAATTTACACAAAGGACAAGTATATGCTTGCCCCTATATTATTTGGCGGCTTTCAAGAAGAAGGATTTCACCCTGGAACAGAAAACCTTCCAGGGATAGTCGGCATGGGGAAAGCTGCTGAAATCAGAAAAGAAAACCTATCTGAGCAGATCTACAGGATGGAGGATCTGAGAAATAGGTTTGAGGCAATGGTGCTTGATTTTGTGCCGGGCACAAAAGTAAATGGTGATACGAAACACCGTGTCTGTAACACCACTAATATTATGTTTGCCGGCATTGACGCAAGAAAACTGGTTAAAGAGCTAGACAAAAACGGCGTTAGATGCTCTCAGAGCTCTGCATGTACAAATTTTGAAACCGCCCCTTCTTATGTCCTATGTGCTATGGGACTAACGGAACAAGAGGCTTACTCCAGCATTCGATTCAGCTTCTCTACAGAAAACACCTATGAAGAAATAGATAGCGCTGTTAATATTATAAGAGAATGCGCGGATAGTCTAAAAAACTAAATACGGCTCCACTTTACTTCTGAGCTCCTACTCTATCTAGTCTTAAAAAAATAAACCGCGCCTAGTGGTCGGATAACATGGGGAAAGAGAAAAAGAATATACTCATATCCGGTCTTCCCGGAATAGGCAAAACCACTTTAATAAAAGAAATCTACGCACAAATAAAAGATTCTCATCCAGTTGGCTTCTACACTGAAGAGATCAGAAATGAGAGTCAAAGAAAAGGGTTTCAACTCATGGGACTGGATGGAAGTACTGCTATATTTGCCCATATTCTAATTGAAAGCCCTCATCATGTTGGTAAATACAGGGTCGATGTAGAAGCATTTGATAGATTCCTCACGTCTTTTGATTTTAGCAACAAGAAGCGGCCTGTAATAATCGATGAGATTGGCAAGATGGAATGCTTATCATCTAAGTTTGTTAGTCTAGTTTCGCAAGTTTTTGATTCAGACAACTTGGTAATAGCAACAATTTCCCACACTGATGGCGGCATAAAGGGAAAGATAAAGCAAAGAGATGATGTGGAGCTTTTCAAGATGAATCTTGATAACCGTAATTCGTTATCCAAAGAGATTCTTGAAGTCATAAATACATACTCGCTCGCCCAGCAGTAATGTTTTAGTATCACCCCCTTTATATTAAATTTATGAATGTCTCGTAACTTTTATAATCTAAAAACATCTAATACCAAGATATGTTTTGATATTTTGTAGATTTTGTATTATAAGTGAATTAGGGGGATTATCTCATGGCTAAGACATATGAAAGAAAGACTCATAAATCATGGTATAAGGTGCTCGAGCATGGAGAGCTTCCAGAAGGCCGTGTGACAACAAGAACATGCAGAAACCTAACAATTTGCTTAAGCCATTACAAAGGCGAATTTGGAGCGCTGGATAATAAATGCCCTCACCAAGGCGGCCCGCTTGGCGAAGGATCAATTGAAAGCGGATTTTTAAGATGCCCTTGGCACGGGTGGGACTTTAATCCGATAACGGGAGACTCGCCAGGCGGATTTGACGACGGTGTCCCCACATATGAAATAGAGCAAAGAGATGACGGAATCTATGTAGCTTTAGAAGATGAAGCAGAGCATGTTAAAACCGTAACAGATATTATGGCAGAGACAATGGTGAACTGGGGCGTAAAACAAATCTTTGGCATGGTTGGACACTCTAACTTAGGACTTGCTGATGCGCTCAGAGTACAGGAGCAGGCTGGTAATCTCTCTTACTATGGAATACGCCACGAGGGCGCAGCCGCTTTTGCCTGCTCAGCTTATGGAAAACTTACCGGCAGACCTGCAGCTTGTCTTGGAATAGCAGGTCCGGGCTCAACCAATTTGCTAACTGGTCTTTGGGATGCGAATGTCGACAGAAGCCCAGTTCTTGCCCTAAGCGGTCAGGTTGACACTCAGGTGCTTGGCCCGGGGGCTTTTCAGGAAGTTGATCTTCAAGCAGCTTTTGGAAAAGTGGCGCAGTGGTCTCAAACAGTCCTTCCCACTAGTAAACATGCTGAGCTAATCAACCTTGCTCTTAAGAGTGCAATATTAAACAGAGGTGTATCTCATCTTGTATTCCCGGATGAAGTACAGACTCTTCCTGCACCTAAGAAAGCCCATGCAGGCTCTCCTAAAGGCAGAGTAACGCCGCTGACCATAAGCCCTCCTAAAGAAACTCTAGATCAAGCAATAAAGCTATTAAGAAAAGCCGAAAGACCCGCAATAATTGTTGGACACGGCGCGCGGTTTAATATGGATGCAATCATTGAGCTTGCCCAAATGCTGAAATGTCCAGTTTTCACAACTTTCAAAGGAAAGGGACTCATAGCTGATGACCATCCGCTTGGATGCGGAGTGCTAGGTCGTAGCGGGACCCCAATTGCGAGCTGGTTTATGAATGAGTCCGATCTTCTCGTAGTTTTCGGTGCTAGCTTTAGTAACCACACAGGTATTTCATCTAAAAAACCAATTATTCATGTGGACTTTGATAACATGGCGCTTGCCAAGTTTCACTCTGTGACAGTTCCACTATGGGGTGAGATCGGAGTAACTGCTGAGCTGATTAAAAAAGGTGTGAAAGGCAAAGCTAAATCCAAAGACAGAAGAAAAGATATTGCAAAACGCTGGGCTATATGGAGAGATGAGAAAAAGAGCCGAAGAAAAGACGACAGGGGAATGGGTGTAAGCTCAGCCCATATATTTGAAGAAATGTCCAAACTTGTGCCAGAGGATGCTATAATCGCCGTCGACGTTGGTAACAATACATATTCCTTTGGCCGCTACTTTGAATGTAAAAATCAGGCGCTACTTATGTCAGGTTATCTTGGTTCAATTGGCTTTTCACTCCCTGCGGCGCTTGGAGCTTGGTCGGCCACTCAGGAAGATGATCCAAAATTTAAAGGCCGTAAGGTCGTGTCAGTTTCAGGAGACGGCGGCTTTGGCCAGTATTTAGCAGAAGTAACAACTGCCGTGAAATACGGTATGAATATCACCCACGTTCTCCTTCATAACAAAGAGTTAGGTAAAATTAGTAAGGAGCAAAAGGCTGGGAACTGGGAAGTTTGGCAAACGTCTTTACACAACCCCAACTTTGCAGATTTTGTTAACTCATGCGGCGGGCTTGGAATTAGAGTCACAAAAAAGAAAGAATTTGGCCCAGCGCTAAGAAAAGCATTAAAGCATAAAACATTTTCTCTGGTTGAAATTATGGCCGATGTGGAGCTTATATAACTATGATCACAAAAAACGCTTTTCCCATTTTAGAGTACGATAGGGTTTATAAAACTAGAGATACAATTCAGTCATACGCCAAGGTTGTGGGAGCAATCAGAGCACAAATGACTCCAGAACAAAAGGAGTATTGGCATATAAGCCTAAGAGCAGCCCCACAGGGGTTTAGAACAACTCCAATATCATATGGTGACGGGGACACGTTCGAAATTGCAATTAATCTAATCTCACACAGCGCTCAAATAACAACTAGCACTGGACATAGCAGAAACATAGCGCTTACAGGACAATCGGTAGCTGAGTTCTCAAGCGATCTCTTGTCAATATTGAACACTATGAATATAAAGCCCGAGTTAGATCTTGAGAAATTTAAGGACACCTCGAAGACGGAATACGACCAGGCTGCAGCAAGTGAAATTTTTAAATCATATTCACTTGTAGACATAATTTTTAAAACATTTAAAGGAACAATAGATTCTGAGACAAGTCCAGTTCAGCTTTGGACACATCACATGGATATTGCGTTCACTACTCACCCTGGGAAAGACACTAAAAATTTGGACCAAATTGGCTTTGGTTATCTTATTGGTGATGAAGCAGTGACAGAACCGTATTTCTATATTACCGCCTACCCTGAGATCGAAGATACCTCTAATATCACACTTAAAGAACATGCATACTGGAACCCAGATGGATGGCAGGGTGTTGTACTAAAGTACAAAGATCTTATAGCTAACGGCAACCCCGCAGAGTTTCTAATAAATCACCTAGATAAAACATATGATCAAATATTAGACATTACAAAATAAGAGTAAATTAGGTGCAGAAATGTTTCACATTGAAGAGTACTTAGTAATAATTTTCACTCCAGTTTCCGAAATAATAGACCTTGTCGCCATACTGTTTATTCTCTGGGGATTTGTTAGATCTATGTACGACTACTTTGCTCTGAGGATAAAAAACAAGAGCGTAAGTACCAAAGATATCATGTCTGTGAGATGCTACTTAGGGATTTATCTTCTTTTTGGCCTTGAGATAATGATTGTTGCGGACATTATAAAGACAGTAATTCATCAAACAACCGATGAACTAATTTTTCTTGGCGGAATAGTAGTTATTAGAATTGTTCTAGCTTATTTTCTAAACAAAGAAATTGAAGATATGAAGCGTGAGCTTTAGTTTTTACATTCTCCCAAGCACTGATCATTAAAGTCTCTGCACTCAAGCATACATTTACTTCTTTTCTCACTTTTAGCGCCCCCTCCAAGATATACGCTGCAGTTGGCCTCGCAGTCTAGTTTTTTATACCTGCAGACCTCAGGGCATGGTTTGTCATCTAGAAAACCGGGTTTTAGGGTTGGTCTGGGAGTAGGATTTACACACCAGCTCTTGCAGTCATCTAGACCCTTGCTGCAGTCTTTTCTACAGGCAGCTTTTTTCTCACTCTTAGCTCCCCCGCCTGTAAACTTTGTACATTCGTTATTGCAGTCATAGGCCTTAAGCTCACATGATTTCTCACAGGGCTTATCGTGATATCGCTCAGGCTTTAAAGTAGGTTTAGGTGTAGGATTAAGACATCTTTGTTTGCATGGATCAAGGTCCTTTGCACATTCATTCGTGCATATTCTACGCTCACGACTCTTAGCTCCGCCACCAACAATCTGAGAACAAGAGAGCTCACAGTTCTTCTGACTCTCGACGCATTTCTGAGGACAACTCATTGGCTCATCCTGGGCTCCCGAGTTAATCGTGAAAACAATCAAAAGTAAGAATAAAACATAAAGTGCATGAAATTTTCGCATCTGATTTAAGAATAACCAATTATCAGATTATTGTTAGACGGGGAGACTCCGTTATAATTCAAACTATGGGTACGGAAAAACTAAGAAAAGACGCGAAAGAAATATTCGATGCTGGACTCAAAGCAGTAGACCCTATAAACGCTGTCAAAAATCATGTGCGGCGGGATGGGAATAAGCTCATTCTCCAAGACGCAGAATATCACCTTGAGAGCTTTGACAACATCTATGTTATTGGAATGGGAAAGGCTGCGGCGTCTATGGCTAAGGCTGTTGAGGATATTTTAGGCGAGCGTTTAACATCTGGAATTGTAAACGTAAAATACGGACATTCGGTAGAGCTTAGTAAGGTAAAAATTAATGAAGCTGGCCACCCCGTGCCTGATGATGAAGGACTTAAAGGCAGCAGGGAGATAATGAACCTCTTAAATAGTTCAGGGGAAAAAGACCTTGTGATCTGCCTTATATCCGGGGGAGGATCTGCGCTTTTACCTGTGCCTGCCGGGAACCTCACACTAGAGGACAAACAGCTGGTTACGCAGTCTCTTTTAGAGTGCGGCGCCAATATTCATGAGATAAATTCCATTAGAAAACAGATCTCTGCAGTCAAGGGCGGCCGCTTAGCACAGCTCGTTTATCCTTCAACATTGATCTCGTTAATATTGTCAGATGTAATCGGAGATAACTTAGATGTAATAGCATCTGGACCCACTGTAGCAGACACTCATACCTTTCATGACTGTAGAAATATAATCAATAAGTACAGCCTTGATGAAAGAGTGCCCAAACGAGTAATTGATTATATAGAGATGGGTTGTGATGGTCAGATAGAAGATACTCCTAAAGCGGATAGTCCAATATTTGAAAAAACTCATAATGTGATTGTAGGAAGCAACATACTTGCCGTCAAAGCGGCAAAGGAAAAAGCGTTGAGTCTTGGGTATAACAGTCTTATTCTTTCAACCTACATACACGGTGAGACTGAAGAAGTTGCCAAAGTTCACACAGCAGTGGCAAAAGAAATTATCGCATCAGGCAATCCAGTAAATAAACCTGCCTGCATTATCTCTGGCGGAGAAACCACAGTTACAATCGAGGGCAAAGGACAGGGCGGAAGAAATCAGGAATTTGTACTAGCAGCGGCAATAGATATTGAGGGCTTAGAAAACACGCTAGTTTTGAGCGCAGGAACAGACGGAAACGACGGGCCAACAGACGCAGCCGGCGCATTGGCAGATGGATCAACTATAAATAGAGCAAACAAGTTGGGGCTAAATGCTTACGAGTATCTATGTGAGAATAATTCCTACAACTACTTTGACCCTTTAGGTGACCTTATAGTCACAGGTCCTACTAATACAAACGTAATGGACTTAAGAATAGTGCTTATCACTTAGAGACTTATTAAGAGCTCATAGCAGTTAGGAACTTAAGCTCAGATGAGAGTTCTTCTTTGGTTACGGTGAACAAGTTAAAGCTTTTGTTCAGTGTTACCATCTGGATATTTTCTGCAATCAGCCGCTCACTGTTTTTAACCCAATAAACGCATAC
>JBCCIH010000062.1 GCA_039028315.1 Thermodesulfobacteriota bacterium
AGGCATCTTGGGAAAGCTCTACTAACTGCATTTTCAACAGCTTCTTCCTCTGCGACACTGCCACTTACGATGGAGGGCGTGATCGACGAGGCGAAAGTAACACCGAAAGTAGGAAGGTTCGTTCTGCCTCTAGGGGCTACAATCAATATGGATGGCACAGCACTTTATGAAGCAGTAGCAGTAATATTTATTGCTCAGAGCTATGGAATAGATTTAAGTGTAGCGCAAATGGTGATTGTATTTTTTACTGCAACACTTGCTGCAATCGGTGCAGCCGGAATACCAGAAGCAGGGCTTGTGACAATGGTTCTTGTGCTTCAGGCAGTCGGGCTACCACTAGAGGGTGTTGGTTTGATATTAGCTATCGATTGGCTGCTCGACCGCTTTAGAACAACTGTAAATGTTTGGGGCGACTGTATTGGAGCTGCAGTAATTGACAGATTTGAAACGGGCGGAAAAGAAAACGAATATTAGGTTATAGGTCCTGTATTTAAAGTTAAAACTAATTGAGATATGAATAATAAACCGAAGGTACTTCTTTCTTGGAGCGGTGGTAAGGATAGCTCGCTTACTCTGTATGAAATACAAAAACAAGGTGTGCTGGAGATAGATTCTTTAGTGACTACAGTCACGGCTGACTACGATAGAGTCAGCATGCACGGACTTAGAAATACTCTACTTCACGAACAGGTCAAGTCATTGAATTTACCTCTTGAGAAAGTGGTAATTTCTAAAGGTGCAACTAACCAGGAATATGAGCAATCTTGGACAAAGAGTCTTTCTAAATACAAAGAAAAAGGGATTGATACGGTTGCCTTTGGTGATTTATATTTAGAGGATATAAGACAATACCGGATAGATCAGCTTTCTAAGATAGGGATGAAATGTATCTTTCCGATTTGGAAAAAAGATACATCTAAACTTGCCAGAAGTTTTGTAAAATGGGGCTTTAAGGCAATCACGGTCTGTGTTGATTCTAAAGTGTTAAGCAAAGAGTTTGTAGGGCGTGAGTATGATAACCAGTTTTTGGACCAGCTTCCTAAAGAGATTGACCCTTGTGGAGAGAATGGCGAATTTCACACTTTTGTATATGATGGACCAATATTCAATAAAGTAATTCCCCACACTTTAGGAGAAATAGTACTAAGAGATGAGCGCTTTTATTATTGCGATATAATGCCGGGTGGTTGAAACTATTAAATAAACCCAGATTGATTGACTAACTAAGTTGAAGTACGAATAGTAAGATATAATTATTATCAGCCTTGGAGAATAAATATCAGAGCTTTACTTATACTAGTACTTACAAGCGTAATCTCCATCACTTTGTCTTGCACGCAAGTTGCATCTGATAGCGTAGCTCCAAATTCGAACACTGATCCAACTATCAATGTTGTGACAACGACGGACCTTAAGTGGGAACAACTAAACCCAGCTCGCGGAGCTAATAGCCCAATGGCTGCTACACTATGGGGTGACCGCACTGGCCCTGGACCGTCAGGTTTTCTGCTTAAGCCGGTTGACGGTTTTAAGTCCCCGCCTCATGTCCACACTGCCAATTACCACGGGTTAGTTATTAAAGGTTCCATACACAACGCTGAACCTGATGCTCAAGAGTTATATCTTGGACCAGGATCTTTCTGGACACAGCCCGGAGGCGGTGTTCACATTACCGCTGCAAAGGGTAGTAGCATTGCATATATAGAGGTAGAGGACACATTTGATGTGCTGCCTGCGGATAAGAAAGTAAAAAACGATAAAACTGCGGTTGTGATGCCCGCTTCAAGCATTGACTGGGTCAATCTCCCCAATATGCCCTCATCATCTGAGGTTCCTAAGATGGCTGTTCTTTGGGGTAATCCATATGATGATAGTTTTAGCGGGACCCTAGTTAAGATACCAGCTGGATTTACTGCAACTATGCGCGCCCTTGGCTCAACACTCCATGCAGTTGTTATTCAGGGAGAAATCATGCACCGGGCAGCTGGACAGATTGGTTTTGATACTTTAGGGGAGGGCGGCTATTTTGGCTCTAACAAAGAGTACATTCATGAGACTTCTTGTTTAGATGAGGATCATTGTATTATCTATCTACGAAATGATGGAAAACTAGAAGTTTTATCAGCAAACCTCGAGAGGTAGATGATCTTAGCTAAAAAACTAATACCAGCCGTTTTGTAAGACATTTCAACAATATCAAGTCTCTATAATAATTTTATGACAGTGGGTTTTTAGTTTCTTAAGTGATTTCTGGCTCAGAAGTGATTCGGGCATATTTCTAAGGACTAAAGTAGTATTAAACATTCTTGCAGTCTCTAAAATAGCTTCAATATCATTCTCATACTCACTTGCATCAATCGAAACACTAAATCCGATCTGCATAAGCTCGATTACTTTTGTGGAATCGATATTTTCTGACATGTTTTCTCGCTCCAATTGTATTAGACGTTAGTTAATAAATATTCAGATATAGATTATACTTTCAAATTTCAGCAATCGTTCTTATGATTGAAATAGTCATCTTTTAGTCTAATATATGCAGATAGGTACTTTCACTAACTACAATATCCCGGGGGCTCTAATTGGCAGAAAATAAATTTAAAGAGGCTATAGAAGTAATAAACTCAGACTTGGTTATACCACCTCATACTAATCACATCGGGACAATTTTTGGAGGTAGGGTGCTCGAGCTTATGGATGCAACAGGCGCTATGGCTGCGATGAGATTTTCTGATCAAGATGTTGTAACTGCCTCGATAGATGCTGTGGATTTTAAAAAACCGATACAACTCGGAGATATTATAGAGCTAAGAGCCAAGGTGATATACACTGCCAGGACATCTATGGTGGTTAAGGTTGACCTATTTAGAGTTGGCAAAACAGACCACAAAAAAGATTTTAGCTGCAGAGGATACTTGATTTTTGTAGCGATCACTTCAGAGGGAAAGCCTACCGAGGTTCCTACGCTCAAAGTTAGAACTGAAGAGGAAAAAGATTTTTGGGCTATAGGCGAGAAAATCAAACAAAGGGCCAAAGAAAGACAGATTCGAGATTCTCAGGGGTAGCAACTAATTACTCAGGCATCTGTGATTCCATCTGAGAGCAGCTTGGTTCAGCATTTGCGCCTTCACGTTGGCAGCTATAGGTTTTACCTTGGCAAAGAGCCATCCAAGTGGCGCTTCCGTCGTCATGAATTACGTGCTCAATAATTTCAATATGGTCGGCGTTACACTGGGTGATTTGAGATGTGGATTGCTGCTGAAGCTCCTGTATTACAAATGGGTTCCCACATGCAAACAAGCCTATCGCTATAAAAGCAATTAAAAATCTTTTCATCTCTCACCACCTATAATTTGGAATATTGTCTTAGAAATCATAATAAGCTACATTCAGAGTATTTTCAATGAAGTTTAAGCCATTTCCTCTGTGCCGGATACCAATCTATCTAGAATTTCTTTTTGTATCTCTTCAATTTCGAGTTTTGCTTTGTCAATGTCATCGGTTGGTTTGCCCCTTTGCTCACACTCTTGTATGAGATCATTCACATTTGATACTATCTGTTTAAGTTTAGTCTGGGCTTCTATGTTTGCCTTTATGCTCATGTCCTCATTTTCCCAATCTCGTTTGCTGTAGCCATCCATTTCTTTTGCTTGGATAACCAGTTCTCTGAGTCTGTCTTTATATCCGTGAAGGGCTTGGTGAATAACAGACTGAATCTCTGCTTTCTCTCCTGGGTCTCTCCATAGAACATTTTCTAAATAACGAAGATCCTCCTCTCCTACTTCGTCCCGGCCTTCAAGATAGGCTTTAGCTTTAAGAACCGATATGCTCTGCTTATATCTTCTGTCTGAGGGCTTAATTCCTTTTTTGCTAAGCTCCATTCTAATTCGCCCTATAAGCTTAAGTATGTTTGAGGGCAATTGAGTTTTCATGGCTTGGTCTTTGCAGCTTTCAAGCTCTTGAGGGGAGATCATATTGTCTGTAGTGCTGTTCTCCTCGCCTTGGAGGAGTTTTAAGAATCTGAAATCCTCTTTGATATAATCAACTACATATCTGAGTAAAAATCTGTCATATAGAGCTTCTAACTCATCTTCCTCTGTAGGAAGCTCGTTACTTGCACCAAATAGCGAAATAAGTGGTATCTCTGCGACTTGAGTGCCGTTGTAATAGATTCTCTCATTCATTACGGTGAGAAGGGTGTTAAGTATCGAAGAGCTTGCCTTAAATACCTCATCTAAAAATACAATGTGAGACTCTGGGAGTTTTCCAGTAGTAACTCGTCTGTATTCATCATTCTCAAGTCCCTTTAGGCTTACTGCTCCAAAAAGCTCCTCAGGGGCTGTGAACTTTGTAAGTAGCCACTGAAAATAGCTAGCACCTTCAATCTTTTTGCATATTTCGCTTACCAGCTGGGATTTTGCGGTTCCCGGGGGGCCGATAAGCAGCATATGGTTATTGGTGAGAAGCGCGATTAGGGTTCCATCAATAACCTCATCCCTTTCTAAATATGCAGACTTAAGTTCTGTCCTGATTAGATTTAATTTTTCTAGAGCTCTTTCCATGAGATAATTTCTACCTTGTTTTGACTGTTTTCGTTAGTTTTTAGCAATATCGCCTCTATAATTCTTTTTGTAGGATTGGTTTCCCCTAGACTTCCGACCGCTTTGACTGAAAAAACATCACTATAACCTGAGTTTAGCACAACTCCAACTAGACCGGCACTAATGTCTGAAGTGTCGTCTACAGTATTTGCCACATCTCTGGCTTTCTTTTGCCCAATGACTGGCTCATCTTCTCTTATAGCAATAATCTCATCAGCAATTTGCTCTGCTACATCATCACTGATTTCATCTGTATCGGAATTGCCTTGTCCTTCGACCGCAGGAACATTTGAAGCTTTAATGGCTGCCATCATAACAACTTTCGGCGCTGTGCTAAAATTAATTTTCTTATCCCTTGGGTATACAGTTACATAGTCCTTAACTTTGTTGAAGAACTCCTCATCCATGCCGTCAATTAAGCGCACTTCATAAACACTGTCTAGCGGACCGTCTTTTATATTATATGGATTTGATTGGCCGCTATAAAAGCCGGTATTGGCACCTGATGAATCCTGATCATTCTGACTACCATCCATATTTCTATCTATCCAGTTTACTAAACTTGCGATAAACCTCTCAGATTTGGACTCCTCTACTTCTAAGAATCTAAATAGTTCTTTGAGTTCTGCTAAGACTTGCTGATCAACCCTATTTGATGATTCATTTACTAGGGCATTTAAATTTACCTTCGCTCTTTCATCAACAACGGTTACGGAAACAGTTCCTTCCCCTACAGGAAAAAATGGGACATTAATCGCCCAAAACCCTGAGGCATAATCACTGCTCGAAGCTATAGTTGATGCAATCTCACTTAGATCCTCAAGAGGCTGTCCCTTTAAGGTTCCGGCAGCAACGTGGACTCCGGATTTCGCAATATAGCGTGCTTTAACCTCATCAACTGTATTAGTAGATATTTCTCTATCTATCTGTGTAAAGTATATTAGGTCGGCAACGACAATTGTAAGAATAGCTACAACTATAATTACCAGTACGAGTATAATTCCTTGCTCAGAGTTTCTTTTGTTCATTATCTTTGATTCTTTCTCTCTCGTTTTCATATTTTTTCTCATATCTATTAATCAACAACCGGGATTAAAACAAGTGAATTAAACTCTACATCCTCGTTGTTGGGTCCTCTTAATACTATATTAACGTTTACTGCATTTGGAAGAGATGATGATTCATTTGAATTCCACTCATAGTTAAGTTCTTCGTTCTGGGCTGCAAATGATACAGGTCCTATGTAAGAAAGAGTGAATCCGACCACGCGCTCAGATATTGGATACTCAGATCCACCTCCGTCTGTTCCTATTGTGGGGTCATCTCTTCTAATTAGTGCAAGTAGCTGCGGGTCATCTGCATCCTTGGCATTTTCCACAAAATAGCTTATCTCTGTTTGATCCGATTCTTTGGCATCAGCGGCTGGGCTTCTTGATAGTGATGAGAACCTTAGCGTGCTATGGTTTCCTTCTTGGCTACCTACAAAGTAATCAGTATGGCTATCGTTACCAGTAGAATTAACGCTTCCTCTTGTAAAAGCGGTTGCAAGATCTTTAGTAATTTTGGAGAAGATTACCCGGGACTCGTGATAGAGCTCTAATTCTTGCTCTACCTTGTCCTTAGCCTTCAATATCTGAAAGAATGAGGCGTAGAGCACAGCAATAACTAATGATGCAATGAATACGGCTAATAGTACCTCAATAAGAGTAAAGCCGTCATCTGTGGTTTGAGATCGCTGTTGCAACTTTATATACCCTGTTACCTTCATCCCAAGCAATGTCTACCATAACAATTCTTATTTCTGTTCCCAATTGCTCTATATCATAAGGAAGAACATTTACGTACCAATTAAACCCAGGATAATTTTCATAAGTTCCCTGTTCTGTACCAACTTCTGGATATCCGTTTAATTCTATTTCAGTTAGTTTTTGTTGAGCAAGAGCTTGAGCAATTGACTGATTTTTTGATAGAGAAGCCTGAACCAAATTTCTATTTACAGCTCCCAGCAGAATCGCCATAGCCGCTCCCATAATAGCAACTGCAATTATCACTTCAAGAAGCGTAAATCCTTTTTGTCCAGAACTCTCAGACTTTCTCTTCATTCATTTTCCCAGCCCGTCTATCGTCTTAAAAGCTCGACGTACTCGTCATATACTCTAGTGCCACCAGTGTATGGTTTTGTAGCAACGGTGTAATATCTATCATTATCAGTCTGTAGATGAATAACAGCCGGTTCTACAAACCCAGTAGGCAAAAACAGTATAAACTCCCTCTCATTATCAAGAGGGTTTCTTTCTAGATTCCTCTCAGTAATTACATCCTTAAAGTATATTCCATTAGGGAGTCTATGCTTCTTCGTATCAGGTGGAACACCATATTCACTTCCTTCAAGTCTCTCTACCCAGTACTCTCCGTTTTCTACATCAAAAACGAGCCTATGAATAGTTTTCTTAAATGCTGCTTCATTATAGAGATATTTTATTGTCGCAGTCAGGTTTCGGGACGCACTTTTTAGATTTACCTGAGTTAAATCTTGAAATTTTGGTACCGCAACGAAAAAGAACGCCCCAATAATTAAAATCACAACCAATAACTCTAGAAGCGTAAAACCTTCTTGTTTTTTCATTATTTTATATTACGACTAGAAATATCATCCTCTGTTTGAGGCACCCCATCTGGGCCAGGAGAAATAATTTCATATGTCGTATCGCCAGTCTGATCAG
The DNA here is from genome assembly GCA_039028315.1 of Thermodesulfobacteriota bacterium. Lineage (NCBI taxonomy): Bacteria > Pseudomonadati > Thermodesulfobacteriota > Thermodesulfobacteriota bacterium. Next base: position 7,325 of record JBCCIH010000062.1, read on the forward strand.
GGCCAACGTAAATAAAATCGCTTCCCCACTGATCAAACGGCACTTGATCTCCTTCTAAATATCCATTTGGATCATATCTTCTAGGTTCTCTTCCAGTAGTAGGAATTTGTATTAAAGCATCCAGACCCTGCTGAGTGTCAGGATAAAAACCGTTGTCTACTTTAAACAGCTTTAGACCAGACTCTAATTGGGTTATCTGAATCTTTGTATTTTCCACTTTAGATTTGTCCAGCTGACCAATAACGTTTGTACCTACGATATAAGCAAGTCCTGCTATAATCAGGAGCACAACCATAATTTCAATCAATGTAAAACCACCTTGGGCTTTCATAATTTAATACCTCCTTTTTAACCAACTGTTGATGTTAAATTGAATATTGGCAGTAAAACTGCAAAGACGATAAATCCCATAATTGCGCCAATTATGACAATCATAACAGGCTCAAGTAAAGATGTCAGAGTTGATACCGTTGTTTCAACCTGCTGATCATATATATCAGCAACTTTCGCGAGCATTGCTTCCATCTCACCCGTCTGCTCACCTACAGCAATCATTCTGGTAACTAGAGGAGGAAATACTCCGCTGTCTCTTAGAGGCTGCGCAAGACTTGCTCCCTCTCTAACATTATCCCTTACCTCTTCAAGGGTTTTACCATAGACCTTATTGCCCATAACTGCCTCACCAATCTGTAGCGCATCTAAAAGCGGTATACCGCTTGATAAGAGGGTTCCCAGTGTTCTTGTAAACCTTGAAATTACTACCATTGAGGTCAGCTTGCCAAAAATAGGAAGCTTTAATGTAAGGCGGTCAAAGAACATTTTGCCCCTCTCAGTTTTATAGAAACGAAAAGCAGCAAATACTGCAATTATTGCTAGAATGAACATAAGTAAAATGTTGTTATTTAAAAAGTCGCTGATTTTTATCAATATTAGGGTCATAAAAGGCAGCGAGCTCTGGCTTTCTTCAAATATTTTGGCGATTCTAGGTATTACATAAGTCATCGTAAAAAATAGCACACCGCCTCCAATTAGAAACATAAACATCGGATAGATTAATGCCCCCCTAACTCTGGAGGTAAGAGCTGCTTGGGTTTCTAAAAAATCTGCAAGTCTCAAAAGCACAATGTCCAGAGTACCACTCGCCTCACCTGCTCTTACGATATTAATATAGAGGTCAGAAAAAACATTTTTGTGCTCAGCGAGCGCATTTGCCAATGAGCTTCCTTCACTGACTCGCTCTCTTACTTCTGCAAGCACTTGTCCTAGCCGTGCGTCTTCAGTTTGTTCCGAAAGTGCGCTCAAAGATGCTTCAAGAGGCAGTCCAGCTGAAATCAATGTGGAGAACTGTCTTGTCGTCACAGCAAGCTCAGAAATTTTGATTCCGCTAAAAGGGTTGAAGCTTCTGGATTTACTTTCCTTTGCTTCATTTAGCGAAGATAGAAATACTCCTTGGCGCTTTAACTTTTCAGTCGCACCTTTGGGGGATTCTGCGTCTATGACGCCATGAACAGCTTTCCCAGTTTCGTCTATTGCTTTGTACTTATATACAGGCATATGTATTAATAATTATACTGTTGGATAGTTAGATTTGTAAGGACTGGTTCTAATCCTCTGAGCCAATATTCTCCTCTTCAGTAACTCGCATAACCTCATCAATTGAGGTTAAACCTCTAATTACATGATTAGCCCCATCCATTCTAAGAGTGGTCATTCCATGTTCTATAGCTTTTCTCTTGATTTGCCCCGAATCCACGTTGCCAAGAGTTAAGTTTCTGATTTCATCATCAATTAATAGCATTTCAAAAATTGCAGACCTTCCACTGTACCCCATATCAAAACAACGCTCGCAGCCTGTAGCCCTATATAAAATACCATCTTCAAGCTGGTCTCTTCTTATACCAATTTTCGCCAGTTCATCGTCAGAAGGTTTGTAGGGTTCTTTGCATGTTGGGCATAAAAAGCGTAAAAGCCTTTGTGCTATAACGGCCATAAGTGATGATGCAACCAAAAATGGTTCAATTTCCATATCGATAAGTCTTGTAATAGCACTTGCCGAGTCATTTGTGTGTAGGGTGGAGAATACAAGGTGACCGGTAAGCGATGCATGTATCGCTATATCAGCAGTTTCTCTGTCTCTAATTTCACCCACAAGAATCACGTCCGGGTCCTGACGGAGAATAGATCTAAGACCATTAGCAAATGAAAGATTTACTTTTGAGTTTACTTGTATCTGGTTTATTCCCTGAATCTGATATTCCACCGGGTCTTCTACGGTGATGATTTTTTTATCAGGAGAGTTAATTCTCTCAAGAGATGCATATAGACTGGTTGTTTTACCACTACCTGTTGGGCCGGTTACAAGAATAATACCGTGAGGTCTTCTGATAAGACCTTCAACAACATCAAGTTTATCGCCCTTTAAACCCAGATCTTCAAGGCTGAGCAGTACAGAGGATCTGTCTAAAAGCCTCATCACCACACTCTCGCCCCATGTTGTCGGAACAGTGGAAATACGAACGTCCACGTCTCTTCCTGCAACTTTTACCCTTATTCTTCCATCCTGTGGTTTTCTCTTTTCCGCAATATCAAGCTCGGCCATAATTTTTACCCTTGATATGACAGAGGCCTGAAGCTTTTTTGGAACCGATGTGATTTCGTGTAGTATGCCGTCTTTTCTGAACCTTACAGAAACTTCCTTCTCAAAGCACTCAAGGTGAATATCACTTGCCTTCTCCTTGACAGCTTGGAAAAGAAGCGAGTTTACAAACCTGATTATAGGTGCTTCATCATCAGCATCGAGCAGGTCTTTGGGTTCATGAATGTCATACTCGGTAATTCCCTCAGCATCATCATCGATGCCTTCAGCCATTTCCTTATCTCGCTCATATACTCGGTTGATGCTGTTTATAACAACATGGTCTAGTGCTAAAACAGGTTCAATCTCGCAGCCAAACAGTGATTTGATCTCATCTAGTGCATAAAGGTCAAAAGGCGGCGCGAACACTATTACAACACTGTCTTCTTTTTTCTGAAATGGAATTAGCTTGTATTTTTTTGCAAAACTTATAGGCAGAATCTTAACTAGCTCAGGGTCAATATCTTTATCCGAGATGTTTGAGATATAAGGGAATTCATAGAATTGTGAGAGCACCTCTAAAAGTTCTTCGTCTTCTAGCACTTGGTGATTCAATATAGCCTCTTCAACCGTCTCTTCATGCTTAGAGAGGATTTCGTCTATTTTGACTAGTGCCTCAGGGTTTCTCTCGCTAATAATTTCTTCAATGCTTTTCATAATTGCCAGCCTTTCTTACTGTTCTTCCCTATTAAAACCTCTTTCTTGAAGTAGCATATTTCTTCTTTGTCTTTCTTCAAGTATGCGCTGCATGTCAATTTCGTTCTCTACAATTCTTGGTGTTAATAGAATCATAAGATTAATTTTAGTGCTCTGTCTTTGTTTAAATTTAAATAGATTTCCGAGAACAGGTATGCTGCCAAGAACAGGCACTCTGTTTTGTAGAACACTTTCTCTATCTTGAACCAAACCTCCGATCACGATCGTCTGTCCGTTTTTCACTACTACGGAAGAATCGGCGGTTCTGGTTGTAGTAGCGATACCAAACTGTGCTGTGTTTAGTCCTGCAACAGGCGCTTCTCTAATCGCTGAAACCTCAGTGAGAATATTTAAGTTTAAGAAATCGCCTTCACTAATCTGTGGTGTAATCGATAGCCTTATACCCACAGGTTCTCTTTCAATTGTCTGAACCGTTACTCCGCCGTCTCCTACGGTGCTTCCTGTTGGGAATGGTATTACATCAGCTACGATGATTTCGGCAGGCTCATTATCAGTAGTAATAATGCTAGGAGTAGATAATACATTTACGTCAGTTAAAGAGGTAAGTGCCTGGAACAGAGCGGTGAATGAAGGTATAGGTGGA
>JBCCIH010000063.1 GCA_039028315.1 Thermodesulfobacteriota bacterium
TGATCGACAACGGTCCATATATGACCGATATTGCTCAGGACAACGCTCTAATTGATGGGGTTTGTTATGAAACTCAGCTTGAAGAAAACATATCAATTCTCCTACAAGCAGACTTGTCTCTTGTTAAGGCTGGCAATCTTGTCAGAAAACTAAATATATTAAACAAACTCCGCTCTTTGATTGGAAAGTTCGGCTCAAATTATCCTGTTATTGCAGTTGTTTCAGATTCCGGAATGATAACTCTTGGAGAGAGCAAGGGAAGCGGCCCTGTAAAGAGCATGGGGTCTGAATCACTCAACAAACTCCTTGATAAAGTCTCATCTGACAGAAAAGTTAGAGCACTTGTCCTTAGGGTTTTGAGCCCAGGCGGCTCTGCTGTTGCATCAGATCTTATATGCAAAAAGTTAGAAGAAATATCACAAACAAGGCCCGTTGTTATATCAATGTCTGATGTTGCTGCATCCGGAGGATATCTTCTCTCACTTGGGGCTGATAAAATAGTGGCAGACTCAATGACCATAACAGGCTCTATTGGTGTTGTTTCAGGAAAATTTAACCTAGGCGGTCTTTATAACAAACTCGGTATCACAAAAGACTATGTGGTTAAAGCTAAAAATGCCCTTATGTTTACTTCTAGCAAGGACTTCTCAGAGGATGAAGAAGCAAAACTTCTCGAGATAATGGAGTTTTACTACACTAAATTTGTTGGCAGAGTTTCAGATTCAAGAAAAATGGGTTTTGAGCAAGCTGAAAGCTTTTCAAAGGGCAGGGTTTGGACTGGTAATCAAGCCAAAGAAAATGGCCTTGTTGATGAGCTGGGCACTATTCAAACAGCAATCAATATCGCAAAAGAGAAAGCGGAAATTTCAGAAACATCTATGCCGGTGGTCAAATTTTACTGCGAACCAAGGGGAGTCTCGATTGCCTCTTTAGTTAAAGATTCTTCAGTGTTAGGAAGCTTAAATAACATATTTGCAGCTCTGAATTCACTTACTAAAGAGAAAGTACTCACGATAATGCCATATGACATAGATATTAGATAGTATCAGTAAAGTTTAAATTGCCGGTCTAATATTAGATGGCTTAAATATCCGATAACAACTGGAACATAGTACTCAAGCCCTCCAACTCCAAGTTCAGGCTTGACCACTGGAAGTATAACAAGGGGAGAGGGGATCAAAAACGCCGCCGATATTGAATGCGTCCACCCCCTGTGTTTTCCGATTATAGGAAGAAGAGCGAAAAACCCTAAGAGCGCAGCTTCTTTGAATCGCCCGGAGAGCAGCAGCACTGCATCAAGTGCAATGAAAAATCCGTAGAATAATTTTTGTGCATGAGAGTTTGTATCTATATCGGGCCAAATGGCTCCTAAAATGCACAGACCAAACCATATAAGGACCTCGTAGCTTGGCTTAAAGGCAAAAAATATTATAAGAACTGCAAGATAGATTATAAATGCAAAGATGCCGCCAGCAACGTGGCTTTTATAAAGACTCATTCTTTACTTTAAGCGGGGGGGTTGTGAAAAAAAACTCAAGCCAGTCCATGTATTTTTGGTCCCTTCCCTGAACTATATCAAAGAATCTGGACTGAAGCTTTTTGGTGATAGGACCTGGTTTTCCCTGGCCAATTGTTCTTTTATCAACTTCTCTAATTGGTGTAATCTCAGCAGCTGTACCTGTGAAAAAGGCTTCTTCAGCAATATAGAGTTCATCTCTTGTGAAACGCTCAGTGTCAACTTCAATACCTTCATCTTTGGCAATCTTAATCACTGCGTCTCTGGTAATACCCTCAAGAACCGATGTAAGAGGAGGGGTTTTCAGTATTCCGTTTCTGACTATGAAAATATTCTCGCCGCTTCCCTCAGCAATATAGCCTTCATTGTCCAGCAAAATAGCCTCATCAAACCCAAGGCTTGTAGCCTCTATTTTAGCCATAACCGAATTGGCGTAGTTCCCGCTAATTTTAGCCTTTGTCATAAAGGAGTTAACGCCCATTCTTGTCAGAGATGATATTTTTGTTGTGATACCTTTTGAGAGAGCTCCTTCTCCTAAGTATGTTCCCCAAGGGTATGCCGCAATCACAAGCTCTATTGGATTATCACCGGGATGAAGCCCAATCTTGCCTCCTCCGATATATGCAATAGGTCTTATGTACGCAGCGTCTAGTTCATTAGTTGTTAGAAGCTCCAAAATAGCATTTGTAGCTTCTTCTTTGGAAAAGGGAATTTTTATGTGTGCTATGTGTGCTGAGGCATAGAGTCTGTCTACATGCTCTTTTAGTCTGAAAACAGCGGAGCGGTCATCATCGCATTTGTAGGCTCTTATGCCTTCAAATACAGCAAGACCATAATGCAGTGTGTGCGTTAGCGTATGCACATTTGCATCATCCCATGATACGAATTCTCCGTTGAACCAAATCTTATAGGGTGATTCTTCCATCCCTAAGACTCCTTAGACCATGCTAAATTCTTTACAAATATAAAATAATCCTTTGTTTATTGGTAGTTGTCAAGTATGAAGGTATTATTTCTTGACTCCCCGAACTTTCTTTGAATAATTATACAGATGCCGATGGACCAATCACAGATGAGCGAGTTAATCACTATCAAAAAATACAGCAATAGAAGGCTGTATGATTCCACAAATAAGGGCTATGTTACTTTTGAAGATATTGCCTCTCTTATTAGAGAAGGCAGTGAAATAAAAGTCATAGATTCCCAATCCGGAGAAGATATTACAAAGTTAATATTAATTCAGGTGATATTAGAGAGTGAGAAAAATAAAGAAGATATTCTTCCAGTTTCTTTCCTTCATATGCTAATCAAATACGGAAACCAGGTTGCGAAAGACTTTTTCGAAAACTATTTTATGATGATGTTTCAACCCTACAACCATGTCAGGGAAAACTATAAGAAAAATATCAACACCTGGCAAAAGATGGGCTGGTACCCAGAGGAGATCAATTCTGATTCTCAGGGCTCAAATAATTCCAATCATTCAGATAATCAACCTCATGACTCTGGTCATAAAAGCCGAGAAGGTTACAGCGAGCCAAGTCAATACAAGGCAAGTGATGTTGAACTTTTGATGGAAAAAATGAAAGAACTTGAAAAGAAAGTAAATTCGCTGGACGAAGAGAAGTAATTCCTTATCCCTTTTGAACTAAATACTTACTATAATCTAACTTGAAAGTGTGCAGATTGAAGTGCTTACACTGCCGGTGCCAAATTCATTTATTGCATCTCTTCCGCCGCTGATAGAGCATTCGTTCTCTGGATTGATCGTCACAACCGAGCTGCCCCCTGCGTTAATGCCAAATTGATTTTCAGATGAGATCGTAACAGTATTATCAATTGGATTTGTGCTCTGTCCTATTTCCACAGATCCGTCATCAAAAGTTATAATTGTGTCCTGGGTGCTCGATACAACTATGCCCTCGTCAGCCTGCAGAATGATGGCGCCGCCGCTTTGGGCCCTAATACCCTCTCTGCAATCAGTGATGTTGATACTCTTAACCTGATAAGTAATCGAAACAGTGCCGCCTGCGGTCAAGCAGTTGCCGCCGTTCCCGTCAATATTAAACTCAACAGTGTCTTCGGCAAAATCTAAAACCGTATCATTAATAAGAGAAATGATATCTTGGAACACCTGCCAGCGATCAATAGATATAATGCTAGGATTTTGCTCAAGAGTTATGTCTAATATAGTAGTACTGTTTCCAACGACCATTATATTCGGTCTCTCTGCATCAAATGAGTCAGACTCAAATCTCAAATCGACATCTATTGTGCCGGTTGAAGCTCTAAACTGTAATCTGAAATTACCTTCTGCATCTGCTGTAGTTCTATCCAGACGGAAATTGTTTTCCTCTGCAGTGACCGTGATCGTCCCAAATTCTGCAAAGTTTAATACCTGGCCTTCTAACACCACATCGCCTATTATACTGCCGTTTCCGCTTCCTCCTCCGCTATCTCCACCGCCGCCAAATTCTACATCACAGCCACCGATGGCTAATATTGAAATAAAAAAAGTACAGATCACCATTTTGAGTGTGAATTTCATTTTTTTAGTATTCATTTTTCCTCCGGCGGTATGTGTATAGCGGATATTAACAATATTATACCTATCAGTCTTGGATTTTCATTAACTTTATCAATTAGCCTAATCACTCTTGTCATGGTAAATTGCATAATCCGATTTTAGTTTTGAGATTAATATGAATAGATTACCAAGAGCGCTTTTTATAAATCATTCCATAAGGGACGGAGGGCCTGGGAAGAGCCTGTTCTACATTCTTAAATATATAGATAGAACTAAGATTTCCCCATTTGTTCTAATACCTAAAGATGAGGTTTTCTCAGAGCGACTAAAAGAAGAAGGTATATATGAAAATATTATATTGGATAAAAGATTCCCTGAGAATTTAAAAAGACCAAGGCTGGGGATTTCATTTCAGGATGAAAAGTTAAGTAAAACCAGCTATTTAGAGCCGCTTCACAAGTTCATATCAATTCTGCTAAATATTTTTGATATGCTCTCTTTAATAATCACTTCACCTTATTGGCTAAGGAAAAATAAGATTGACGTCATCTACTGCAACGGCACTCAGGCAAAAGTTGTAGGTGCACTCATAGGGCTTGTAAATCTCCACCCGGTCATCTGGCATGTACGAAATATTCAGCAAACAAGTGTGCTCCGTTTTATTATCACTACATTAGCAAAACTCTCAGTTGTGCGTAGGATTATCTGCGTCTCTAACGCTACAGCCGCCCAGTTTGATCATGTTAAGGACAAAGTAAGGGTTATCTACAACGGGGTAGATATAGAAGATTACAATCCGGCTTTAATAAAAGGTGAGCTAAGGTCCACTTATGGTATATCTGAAAATACCATTGTGGTCGGAAGCACAGGAAGAATTGTCCCTCGAAAAGGATATGATCTGTTTATAAAATCCGCAAAGGTGGTTATTGATCAATTAGATGATAAAAATAAAGATATTAAATTTGTTATAGTCGGCGATACGCCTTACTTTTTTCAAGACAATCATCTTAGCTATTTAAAGGGCCTTGTAAGCGAGTTTGGACTAGATGATTACTTCATCTTCACAGGGTATAAGAAAGAGGTTAAGAATTATCTAAAGGATTTTGATATATTCGTGATACCATCAAATTATCCTGATCCTTTCCCACGCTCAGTAATCGAAGCTATGGCCTTTGAGCTTCCTTCTATTGGCTTTAAGAAGGCCGGTGGAATTGTTGAATCAATCGATGACGGAGTTACCGGTTTCCTGTGCGATCCTGGTGACTTTAACCAAATGGGCGAATTTACTTTAAAGCTGGTTACCGATTCCGAACTACGAAAACAGATGGGTCATTTAGGAAGAAAAAGAGTACAGGATAATTTCCTCGCAATCGACCGCACGGTAGATATCCAAAGAAATATACTAGAAGTGCTGGGCATATCCGAATCCTAGCCCTCATCTCTTTGAGATCGAAAAACCAGTTTGATTGGGGTTCCCTCTAGATCAAACTCTTCTCTGAACCTATTCTCTAAAAACCTTTTATAATTCTCGGGAACGCCTTTAATCCGGTTTGTGAACACTACAAACGTGGGCTGTTTGGTAAGTGGCTGAGATATGTAGTAAAACTTAATTTCTTTTCCTTTATAAATTGGGGGAGGGGTTTTCTCAACTATTTTGCTAAGGAAACTGTTCAGCCTTTTTGTGGGTATTCTCTGAGAAAAGTTCTCAAATACCCTATCAATCTCATCAAATATCTTATGAATTCCGCGCCCTGTCATTGCGGATATTATAAGCACAGGAGCATAATCTATTGCAAGCAGCTCATCTCTTAATAATTCATCAACCCCAGGGGTCTGAGCTACTTCCGAGGGCACTAGGTCCCACTTGTTTAGAAGTATCATACAACCGCGCCCCTTGTCAGCTATCAGCCTTGCAAGCCTTGCGTCTTGATGAGTGGGGCCTTCCTGGGCATCTATCATGAGAATAGCTATATCTGCTCTTTCCATGGCCCTTACGGCTCTGAATACGCTGTGTTTTTCTACTGAGAAACTTATCCTCGATTTTCTTCTTATCCCTGCAGTGTCGATTAGTACATATTTCTTCCCGTCCCTGGTGATGTTTGTATCTATCGTGTCTCTGGTTGTTCCGGCAACCGGGCTGGTTATGAGTCTGTCCTCGCCCAAAAAACGGTTTATTAAGGTAGATTTTCCTACATTTGGCTTTCCCAATACGGCTACTTTTATTGAATCATCCTCTTGTTCAGGCTCAGATTCGTATTTGGGTATGACTGCCACTATTTTATCTAGGAGTTCTGATACATTTCTTCCCTGCATAGCAGATATAGCAGTGAGGTCTTCTATTCCTAGGCTGTGAAATTCAACTGCGCTGCTCTCGTGGTTTTCATGATCTATTTTATTAACAGCAAACAGGACCGGCTTTTGGACTTTTCTAAGTAGCTCGATCACATCTAAGTCATGAGGCATCACACCTTCTTGCCCATCTAATATGCATACAATAAGATCTGATTCATCTATGGCTATGTCTATCTGATTCTTAATAAGGCTAGGGTATAGCTCCTCGCCCTCAGGATCAAAACCTCCGGTGTCAACAAGACTGAATTCTCTGCCGTCCCACTCAGCGTCGGCATATATTCTGTCGCGTGTAACTCCCGGTATGTCTTCAACAATTGATTTTCGCTCAGATATCAATCGATTGAATAGGGTTGATTTCCCGACGTTGGGCCGCCCGACAATGGCTATAAGTGGCTTTTGGTTAGTTATATCACTCATGTTATTTCCATTTTTATGAAGGTTAGGAGTTTATCTGAGAATATCGGGTATATCTAATACCGCTATTGCATACGTTTTGATAACATAAAAATGTTTACTTAAAACTAATTTATGGAGGCTAATAAATTATTGACAGACTAAACGGCCATTTTGGTTTTGAACAGGTCCATAACAATCTTCAACATTAAGTGAAGACCATCTCCAATTGCCGTTTTCCTTCTCGCATTGTGCGCTTAAGATTTCACCATTCATACCAATGTCTCTACAAGTCTGTTTGTAGCTCCCGCGAGGTACCATATTATGATGATGGCGCTGCCCGCATTGTAGTCGGCCGTTCTGATTTGTGATATCACTGTAGCAGTCTTCATAATCTATGCTGGTGTATCTCCAGGATCCGTCTTGTCTTTGGCACTGCGCTTGAAGGATATTTCCTCTTACATCCATATTTCTGCAGCTATTTTGATAGCTTCCTGGCGGCAGCCAATTACCGCCTCCGCCTTGGTTACATGTAAGCTGCCCGTTGTTGTTGTGAATAGGACCATCGCAGCTGCCGTAAAAGAGCACCGTATTTTGCCAAGTGCCGTCTTCTTTTCTGCACTTTGCCTCAAGCATATGACCTATTTTCACAAGATCTGTGCAGCTGTCCTTATAGTTACCCGGCGGATATTGCTGTGCCACGGTATCCGAAGGAAGAAATAGTGAAGCCAGTAATATAAGACTTAGTGCGCTTAATAAGAAAAATGAATAATTTAAGTTCATCATAATAAATCCTCCACTTAGATTTAAATACCTATTCATTATGATTGAATTTGCACCTATGAGTCAAGGGCAAGGTAGCATGAATTTTCTCTATCTGTATTCAAGGGTTATTCTTAAAATACTTTTTAGCGCTTTTAAGTACAAATTCTTGATGATATTGGATCTGCTCCATAGTGTAGCGCTCATCTTCCCCATACGGACATGCCAGTCTTGAGGCGCAAAAACTCTTACAAGTTGAATCTGAAATCCTATATTGCATACAACTGTGCCAATCCCATCCACTCTCGGAAATGACATGTATAGGGCAAGCCGAGATACACGGCTTATCACAAGTAGGGCAGGGGTTAAAACCTTGTAAAGGGCTATCGTATTCTTTAGGCTCAATATCGGTTATTAATGCTCCTCTCAGAGACATCCAAGATCCATATCTTGGATTCAGAAAGATACCAAGAAGGCTCTTAACACCTGCTCCCCCAAGCTCAGCAAGTTTTAAGAAGTTGAGTGAGAGGGCGTTTTCTCCAAAAGGATAGAACTCTTTAAAGGCCATATTATTCTCATCTAAGATCTGTCTAGCTCTTTTGAACTGTAAAACTGTATATTGATCAATTAGATCGGTATTCTTCTCTTTAAACGCAGGATTTTTTTCTAAATAGTCATTAAATATTGCCCAGAAACTCTTACCAGCAAAACCTACTAGTATTATAGATTTTGTATTTGGCAAAAAATTATCAACACAACCCTCTTGGTCTACGGCCTCATTATATTTAGCAGGGTCAATTGCTCTGACTAAATTAAATCCGCAGTTTGTAAAATGGTCTTTTATATTCTCTAGGACAGAGTTTTTGTCCATGGGCTATGATACTTGTCTGATTATATCGTTGTTTCGCTATTTTCTTCTATTGGCGGTATATTGGGCTCAATATTTTGCGTGATCTCATCTAATTCCTTTAAGGTCGGAAGGTCATTTAAGCTCTTAAGCCCGAATACTTCCAAAAATTCTGATGTAGTTCCATATAAAAACGGTTTTCCAATAACTTCTTTTCTGCCCTTTATCTCGATAACTCTTCTTTCCATTAAAACGTTTATAACTCCAGAAGAGTCTACACCTCTAATGCTCTCAATTTCTACTCTGGTAACAGGCTGTTTGTAGGCAATAATGGCCGTTACCTCAAGCGCAGCTCGGCTGAGTCTGAACTTCTTTACTTTTTTGTTATAGTTTGAAATATCTTCACTGTACTTAGGATCTGTTCTAAATTGAAATCCTCCAGCTACTTCAGAGAGTAAAAACCCTCTTTTGAGTTCGCTCCATTCGGCGACCAGTTCCTTAAGGCACTTTCTAATCTGCGCTCTCTCAATATTAGGAAATGCCAAAGAGAGTTTATCTACACTGACAGGCTGATCAGCAATGAATATAATGCTTTCAATTGATTTTTTTAAATCAGAAAGATCCAACTTCGCTCTCTCCCATATATGAAATTAAAATTGATGAATCTGGTGATTCTTGAGCTACCTCAATATTGTCGGTTCTAGAGAGCTCAAGTAATGCTAAAAATGTTATCACAAGATCAAATTTTGACGAGCAGTCGTCAAACAGATCCTCAAAGCGGATCTGGGGGCTTGTCTGAAGCCTGATTGTAAGCTGCTCAATTTTATCCTCAATCGATATTGTTTCAGCCTCAAACTCTATCTCTTCAGCCCAAAGATAGCTTCTTCTCTTGTAGAATTCTCTAAAAGCCTCTATGAGAGACCACATATCTACAGGGATAAGCTCTACTTCTTCACTCGTTTCAAATGTAGTGTCTATATAGTCTCTTTTAAAAACGTCTCGTCCCAGTATGTCACCTGATACCAAATCTGTTGCAGCGTCTTTATAGACCTGATATTCAATTAGTCTTCTCACAAGCTCCGCCCTTGGGTCTTCCTCTTCTTCTTCGATAACCGGCTTGGGAAGGAGCATTTTAGATTTTATTAGGCTAAGCTCTGCCGCGATCACCAGATATTCTCCCGCAAACTGAAGATTTAGCACCTTCATAAATTCTAAGTACTCAATGTACTGCTCGGTTATTTTAGCAATTGGAATATCGTAGATATCCACTTCATTCTTCTTGATTAAATGAAGAAGAAGATCAAGTGGGCCTTCAAATAGCTGAACCTTAACTAAGCACGGCTCAGGATTTTGCAGATGTTCTTCGTTTGTGTTTAATTCCGTCATGACATAAGTAGTCCTATTATATTCCAAAGTATCCCATAATCATAGCCGGAAAACATAACAGAAATATATGAGAGCGGGTAGAGCAAGTACCTAAATATGCCGCCGCCGAATATAAATAGTCCAAAAAGGAATATTACACCGTAGGGCTCAAAACGTGCGTAGGGGTATAAAAGTTTATCTGGGAGCACAGCATACATCACCCTTGATCCATCTAGCGGCGGTATTGGGATCATGTTAAAAACTGCAAGTGCTATACCGTAAACAAGGGCTAGGATAAGTATTATTACCACCAAAGCTTCGATACTTCCAGGCGCTATCTGCCCGGCAATTACTTTGGGTATAAGAGACCTTAGTATTACTCCCGCAATTATAGCAGTTGCCAGGTTAGATAAAGGGCCCGCAATGGCTACAAGAAGTGTTCCTTTCCTAGGATCCTTAAAATTCATTGCATTAATCGGCACAGGTTTTGCCCATCCAAAGCCCACTACAAACATTAGGATTGTGCCAAGCACGTCCAGATGGGCTATCGGGTTTAGAGTAAGTCTTCCCTGAAGAAGCGCAGTAGGGTCACCGAGCTTGTTTGCAGTCCAGCCGTGAAAATACTCATGTATGGTCAGTGAGAGCAAAATGACCGGGGCCTGTATTAATATGAGCGCAAAATTTATATTGTTAAGGAAGTCAAAATTCATTAGGTTTGTGGGTAATTTTTAGATTATTACTATACTCAATATAAAGGGGTTTTACGATCTTGGATGATATTTTTTGTGTATTTCCTTAAGCCTCTCGCTTTCTACATGAGTATATATCTGTGTTGTAGATATATCAGAGTGCCCGAGCATTATCTGAATGGTCCTAAGATCAGCGCCACGTTCTAAGAGATGTGTGGCAAATGAGTGTCTTAGCGTATGAGGGCTAATGTCTTTTGTTATGCCTGATTTAAGGGCGTAGTTTTTAATAAGTTTCCAAAAACCTTGGCGACTCATGCCTTTTCCTCTTCTTGTGACAAAAAGCTCCTTTGCATCTTTACCTTTTAGAAGCACAGGCCTTGAGTTCTCCATATAGATCTTTAACTTCTCCTGTGCTTTCTCTCCAATGGGCACGATTCTCTCTTTTGAGCCTTTGCCGTATACAATCACAAATCCCATCTCAAAGTTTACATCGTTTAGCTTAAGCCCAATTAACTCTGAGACCCTGATGCCGGTTGCGTAGAGAACCTCAAGCATCGCTAAATCCCTTATGCCTTCTGGTGTTGATTCATCGGGTGATGCTAGGATTATCTCAACGTCTTCAAGTGATATCACACCTGGTATGCTTTTTTTCATTTTTGGGGTCTGAATCTGAGAGGTTGGGTCTTCTTTTATAATCTTTTCGAGAAGCAGATATTTGAAGAACTGTTTGATAGATACTATGGTTCTAACGGTAGTGGTATCGCTAAAGCCTTGTTTCTTGAATTCTGAGAGGAA
>JBCCIH010000064.1 GCA_039028315.1 Thermodesulfobacteriota bacterium
AGATATTCCCTATTATATAAATTATGATAGCTCAGACGTATGGGCTAATCAGCAGCTATTTAAACTGGACAATGATAAAAGACCTGAGTTTGTGGCAGGTGTGCCCCCTGACTACTTTAGTGAAACCGGCCAGCTTTGGGGTAATCCGGTTTACAATTGGGATAAACATAAAGAAAGCCAGTATTTATGGTGGATAAATAGAATAGGACATAACCTATCGTTGTTCGACAAATTAAGGCTAGATCATTTCAGGGGATTTGTCTCATACTGGGAAGTTGATGCCGGTGAGACTACAGCCCTAAACGGCAAATGGGTTAATCTAGATGTCACTAATTTTCTAGACACTTTATTCTCAAAGTTTGATAAATCGAACTTTATTGCCGAAGACCTCGGACTTATTACAGATGATGTTAAGGATGTGATTAAAAAATATGATCTTCCTGGTATGAAGATACTTTTATTTGCCTTTGGAGACGACTATCCCTACGGCGATTACTTACCTAGTAATTTAGAAAATAACTGCGTGATATACACAGGCACCCATGACAACAATACAACTCTAGGATGGTGGTGCGATGAAGCAAGCGATATAGAGAAAAATAGAGTTAAAGAATATTTGGAAAAAGATGTTGATAAGCAAACGGTGAATTGGGAATTAATTGAGCTTGCTGTTTCATCAAGGGCTGACACCTCTATTATTCCGATGCAGGATTTATTGGAACTCGGAAGCTCTTCACGCATGAATACGCCATCTACAACTTCGGGCAATTGGATGTGGAGATTAAATTCTATGGAGAATTTTCAAAAAATTATTGAAAAATTAAGTGGACTCAGTGATTATAGTAGTAGGGGTTGATTAGTTTACATTTTTATCTCTTACAAACGCTTGGTGGAAAAGCACCTTTTTCCCCTAAGTTCTAGAGATTATTATAGATATTGACAGGGGAAAGCAAATGAATGTGCTTTTTGTGGCTTCAGAAATGGAGCCTTTTGCAAAAACTGGTGGGCTTGCAGACGTCGTAGGAGTATTGCCAAAAAGATTAAGCGACCTCGGATTGGATGTAAGGGTTGTAATACCACTCTATAAAGAAGCTGAGAGAAATTTAAGACGACTAGGGATCAAAGCCCAAACACTAAGAAACAAAGAAGTTATAGTTCCTATAGATTGGATTGCACATAAAGGCAAAATAAAAGAAGCTAAAATAGATGGAGTTACCGTTTATTTTCTAATAAACGAAGAGTTCTATGATAGAGCTTATATTTATGGCTCCCCAGTTGGCGACTATGCTGATAATGACCTCAGATATGGTTTCTTGTCATTAGGTTCACTTGAAATTGCAAAAACCTTAAATTTTAAACCCGATATTATTCACTGCAACGACTGGCAAACAGCACTTATACCAATATCCCTTAAGTGGAAGAAACACTATCATGATGATCCTTTTTTCAAAGACACTAAAGTCGTATACACGATCCATAATATTGCTTACCAGGGTCTCTACCAGCAGGATATCATAGACAAGTTTGGTCTTCCTTCCTACGTTTTTAATATGAATGGGCTTGAGTTCTATGGAAAAGTGAATCTTATGAAAGGTGGAATTATCAGCTCTGATCTGGTAACCACAGTAAGCCCAAGATATACAGAGGAAATTAAAACTCCTGAGTATGGTTATTGGCTTGACGGCGTGTTAAGGTCCATTTCCAACCGCAACAAATTGGTTGGAATAATGAACGGTCTTGACTATGACGTATGGGATCCAGAGACTGACAATACCATTTGTATGAAATACGGCCCTGATAATCTTGAGGGCAAGGCTATGAATAAATTAAAATTAAGAAAGCGGCTAGGATTTAAATCAAAAGAGAATAAACCACTTATAGGAATAATCTCAAGACTTGCAGACCAAAAAGGAATAGATCTTGTTGTTGATTATCTAGACCAAATATTAGACTTAAACGTAGAACTAGTTGTACTTGGAACCGGGGATAAGAGTTATGAAAATATACTCACAGAGAAAATGAAGCTCTATGGGGATAAATTCTCTGCAATAATCGGATATAACGACAAGAAGGCAAGAGCAATCTATGCAGGAAGCGATATGTTCCTTATGCCTTCACGATTTGAGCCTTGCGGGCTTGGCCAGCTAATGGCGCTTAAATATGGAACAGTTCCTATTGTAAGAGGCACTGGTGGTTTATTAGACTCTATAATTGACTACAAACGTAATTCGGAGCTTGGAAACGGATTTGTATTTCACGAATTTGACGGAAAAGAAATGTTAGAATCAATTGAGAATGCCATTTCTGTCTACAATAACCCTGCTGAGTGGCATGCACTAGTAAGAAAAGACATGGCTGAGAACTTTTCCTGGCGAAAAGCAAGTGAGATATATAGAGATCACTACGATAAACTATTAGGCAACTAATTACTTAGTGTGCCCTAACCTAAGAATTTCTAAACAAATTGAAAAACTACATAGTTCTTAAATTTTGATTAACAATTATCTGCTAAACTGTGCTTAAAAATTAAATTGAGAACTATATATTATTCTCATACTTAGAATATAAGGAACAATTAATGAACAAAGAACAAAAAAAACTAAAAGAGGACAGAGAAAGAAAAGCTTATTGGAGAAAATGGGGTCCTTATCTTAGCGAAAGACAATGGGGCACTGTAAGGGAAGACTATAGCTCAAATGGAGAGGCGTGGGAGTATCTTCCTCATGATCATGCGCGCTCTAGGGCCTATAGGTGGGGCGAAGATGGGATTGCCGGTATCTCAGACAACCATCAAAGGCTATGTTTTGCTCTAGCACTGTGGAACGGTAAAGATCCAATCATAAAAGAAAGACTGTTCGGACTAAACGGCTATGAAGGCAATCATGGGGAAGATGTAAAAGAATATTACTACTATCTTGATAACACACCAAGCCATTCATATATGAAGTACTTATACAAATACCCACAACAGGAATATCCATACGATGAGTTGATTAGTAAAAACAACCAACTTGGGAAACTCGACCCGGAATACGAGCTCATAGATACAGGAGTATTTAATGACAATAAATATTTTGATGTGTTTGTCGAGTATTCAAAGAACGATCCGGAAGACATACTTATTAAGGTTACGGTTTTCAATAGAGGACCAAAGAAAAGCGAATTATTTGTCCTACCAACTCTATGGTTTAAAAATGACTGGTCATGGTATAAGAATAAAACTAAGCCTTTGATAAAATTATTAAAAGAAAAAGAAAAGACCTATATAGTTGAGTCTTCCCACCCTACTCTGGGCGAGATGTATTTTTACACTCATGAACCAACTGAGCTTCTATTTACCGAGAACGAAACAAATATGCAAAGACTACATGGTAGCAAGAACTCGTCTAAATATGTAAAAGACGGCATAAATGATTATGTAGTAAACTCAACAAAAGACTGCATAAACCCTGAGCTCAGTGGAACTAAGTTTTCGCCTCTATACAAAATAAAACTAAAGTCTGGTGAATCAACTGAGCTTAAGTTTAGACTTAGTAAATCTAAGAATTTAAGATCGCCGTTCGGAAAAAAGTTTGATGAAATATTTTCAAGATCTATTAAAGAAGCAAACGAATTTTACAGTGAGCTGGCCCTGGGGACTCTTGATGAAGATCAATTACATATCCAGCGCCAGGCTTTTTCCGGAATGCTTTGGACAAAGCAGTTCTATAACTATGTAGTCGAGGAATGGCTAAACGGTGATGTCGTTTTTCCTCCTCCCGCTGAGCAAAGAAAGCATGGGCGCAATCATAGCTGGAGACATGTATATGCAGATGATGTTCTCTCAATGCCCGACAAGTGGGAATACCCATGGTTTGCGGCGTGGGATACAGCTTTTCATACAATTCCCTTTGCCATGATTGATCCTGACTATGCAAAGCGTCAGCTACAAAGGCTTACACGTGAGTGGTACATGCATCCAAATGGACAAATTCCCGCATATGAGTGGGCATTTGGTGATGTAAACCCGCCTGTGCATGCATGGGCAGCATGGCGTGTGTACAAAATTGAGAGCAAACATTATGAAAAAGAGGACAAACAATTTCTTGAGAGCGTATTCCAAAAACTTCTTTTGAATTTCACCTGGTGGGTAAACAGAAAAGACGTGAAGGGTAATAACATATTTGAGGGAGGATTTTTGGGGCTAGATAATATCGGGATTTTTAATAGGAGTGAGACACTGCCCACGGGAGGATACATACAGCAGGCTGACGGCACCAGCTGGATGGGGATGTACGCGCTAAATATGCTTACAATTTCACTTGAGCTTGCAAAAACCAATAAGAGTTATGAGGATATTTCTAGTAAGTTTTTTGAGCACTTTCTCTACATATCAAACGCAATTAATGGATCAGGCAACCACGAAACCGGGCTTTGGAACGAGGATGATGGTTTTTACTATGATGTATTGAACCTTCCGGATAATGGCAAAATTCCTCTTAAAATAAGGTCCATTGTTGGTCTAATACCTCTATTTTCAATCATGACTATTGAGCAGGATCTAATAGATTCCCTACCAGGATTTAAGAGAAGAATGAATTGGTTCATCGACAACCGCCCGGACCTCGTAACCCAGTGTGCAGTAGGAAAAGAAGAAGAATCGGAAAGAAGCTTTTTATCCATTTTAAACCAATATAAGTTAAGACTCATTTTAGACAGAATGCTGGATGAAAATGAATTCTTAAGTCCTTATGGGGTAAGGTCATTATCTAAATACTACGAGAACAACCATTACTCTCTGAAGATAGATGGTAGAGAGTACAGCATTGACTATGAGCCCTCCGAATCTAAAACTGGGCTTTTTGGTGGAAACTCTAACTGGAGAGGCCCTATATGGTTTCCAATTAATTTTCTGATTATTGAATCGCTGCAAAAATATCATCACTATCTTGGTGACAGTTTCAAAGTTGAGTGCCCCAGCGGATCAGGGAATTTAATGAACCTGTGGGAAGTTTCTTTAGAAATATCAAGAAGGCTACTATCCATTTTTACAAAGGATCACAACAATAAACGTCCATATTATGGAAATGTTGAGATGTTCCAAAATGATCCGCTTTGGAACGATTTAATACTATTTAATGAATACTTCAATGCAGATAATGGCGCTGGACTGGGAGCTAGCCACCAGACAGGGTGGACGGGGCTTATAGCAAAAATAATCCAGCAATGTGCTGAATATCCTGAGTATTAGTAGAATTACTTCTCGAAGCTATGGTTTTAGGGTTGGAATATAGTTATAAAATAAACGAGCCAAAGGTAACTAATAGAAAAGCTATTACAAATACCCACCTGGACCAATAATCTAGATTGTTTGCCTCTTGCTCCCTTTTCTGACTCATATACCTTGCAACTATAGAAGTCTCCACAAGAACAGCAAAAACTAAGAACATAGATCCAAATATGAAATAGTCCATGTGGGTTAAATATGAAATCTTTGGAAGCAGATTGCCTAATAAAAACCTATATGCAATAAGCGTAAGTATGGCAGTAATAGCAATGCTAAGTTTTGGACCGGTATGGTTAGGATCTATAAAAAGTACGACCAATGACATAAGCACAATTAACATTAAAGGAAGAAGGACCTTGATAAGATAGAATTTAACAAGCCTCTTTGCTTCAAACTCAAAAACAACTCCAGGAAAAGTAGGAAGTTTGGGTCCAATTTCTATCTCCTCAGTATATGCGTCCCAACTCCTTATTTCCCAATCAGTTACAGTCAGAATCTCTGACATATCGGTTCGTTCAGGATTTATATTAAATGTTATGTTGTCAGAATCCTTACCCACTGCCACGAGTTTTATCTTAAGAGAGTGCTCATCTAATGGAAAGTCTTTTAAATTCATTGGGTAGGAAAGCGTACCCCAATAGCGCTGGGTGAAATAAACATTTCCATTAGGCAGGACTGTCACTTCATCACGAAAGGTTGTAAACAACTTTTGCTGATTTAGTATCTGCAAGTTTGGAGTCCACACATCATCAGTATCCATGACACGATAATACTCTATATCTTCAACTAGCCTTGGATCATTCCACTCTGTAACCACAGCAAAATTAGCAACAAATGATTGTTGAGCACCGTCAATGCTATCTATATCTATGACTACAACCCCAACATTTATTGGGAATTTCTCATTCTCGTCTCCAGGCCGAACCTCAGCGATATACTCCTGTTCAGCTTCATCTTGAGCTAAAGATGCATAACCGCCGAAAACCGTAAGGCATAATAAGACAAATAGAGTGAAAAGTATAGTGGTATGTATGTAGTGATTTCCCATCTTTCTAAATGAATAAAAATAGCTTTATGATTCTGTATTTTTGCCCTTGGATCCCCAAATCCATTTGAGAAGGCCAGAATTATTATAACAGTAAATCTAAAAAATTAGAATTTTCATCTAATTTAAAATATTCCATAACATTTTTATTTTTGAGGTTATTTCAGGGTCTATATTTAAGCACTATATGAAATAATTTAGATTGTATATATTGACTCGGTTTGGCATATATATGTTATAGCTGTATAATTGTATTAGGTAGGTTTAAATTTTAGAATCCTTAATTTTTATCGAATTATATGAGTTTTAAGTGAAAGGGGACAAATGCGGCAGTAATTACCTGGAGGGTAATATGTGGTGGGGGTTTGTACACTTAATACTTTCTCATATGTATTATAGGCGGCTACGTTATTACGCATGTTTATACCTTAAGTTATGCGAACGCCTATTATTAGCACCCCTGTATTTCCACATAACTTCCATAAGCACAATCCATAGGACCATGGGACCCAACTTCGCGCGTTTTGTTTTATTTACGAATAGTTGGTGGCGTCTACAAACTTTAAGGAGGGAGTTATGTACAAAAAATCTTTCTATCGCAGTGTATTGGTTCAAAAATTTTCAATCATAGGTTTATTTGTAATATTTTCATTGGGCCTAATTGGAGGATGCAATGATAACAATGGCTCTGGTGGTGAGGGTGAAACCCGCACTCCTATTCATGGAGTATTGTTAGGAATGCATAGCAATGAGGCTCTTCAGGGACTAAATGCTGAGCTTGATTTGGGAGAACACACGGGAGAGGCCAACCATATTCATCTAGATGGCAAGGAAATAGGCAATCTAACAGATGAAGAGAAAGTGCTTATTAGACAGGCATATAATCAAGGGTTCATCATATCTCTATATGACATGGACGAGGCAAGAATACAGCGCGTCTACAGAGACGTACTCCAAGATCCAGATGTGCACTCAGAAGAAGATTTTGTTGAGGTGGCTGCCGAAGAGGAATATTTTGCATTTAATATAGAACAGATTGATGGCAGACCTTGGAGCTCAATTGCTACAAACGATGCTATTGATATGATTGAGGAGTTTCAAAATATAGGAGGCAACGTTGGGCAAGGTGAGCCTGACCCACTTCCAAATGAGTATAGGATTTATGGTGAGCACACAAGAAATTGGATAGAAGATCAGCCATTGCGAAAGGATTTATTATTAGACGACGGGATAGTATCAAGTAATCCTAGAGCACTTATTAATGAGCTTGAAGCCCGCAATGTCGATAGATCGGGAAATGTTTTTGACTTGGCAAAAACATGGATTCATACCAATACGTTTACTGTCGATTTTTTAAGCTCAGGCGCAATATCCGGAAGCGGCATTGATCCTAATGTAGTCTGCGGGCAAGCAGGTCTTGCCGCTAACAACTGCAGAAACACCTACACAATAACTAACCAGGCATGGATCATTACGAATCAGTCCCCATCATCATTTTTATTCGTTCTCCAGGACATGACTCTTGACAATACAGCCGGAGAAATAGTTGGAGAATCCGTTTCGAACGATTCTAGGAGACAAAAAGCTTGGTACATGTCCAAATTCACGGTTGCTAACTATGTATTTGCCAGCCCCGCAGGTCTGTTATCCACAAATGACGCTGTTTTAGATTCAGCCTTTCCTGGAGACGATTTTAATGCCATTAACATTTCTAAATCCAGTTTTGGCAATGCTAGGTTTGATACCAATGACGGAGGAAGCAGTACTAGTTCTACATTGAACTGGACTGTAAACGGAACATCTGATTTTGGCAATCTCTCAATTGAGAACGTCTCTGAAACTCTAGCTCAGCAGGGCGGACCTCAACTGGGTAATGACGCTTCTTGGATTTACTCTGCACCAGTACCGGGAAAAAAGAGGGATGTATGTCGAGACCGATTTTTAGATGATCCTATATCAGCTGCTAAAGGAGTAACCAACCCTACACATGCATTTGTTATTGAAATAGATGGATTCCCAGGTGAAACACTAACACTCAAGACTTCTGCTCAAGTGGTATTAAATAATACAAGACTTAGTGGTTGTAATAGTATAGGGTGCAGATGCGATACGGTAACGACTGATAAAGTAACAAAACCAGACGGGACCCTACCAATTGTGTTTAACCAGTCCATAAATATACCGAATGTGCCATAAGAGATGCGTACATAAATCACTCAACTAACGAAGAATACGGAAAAAAAACAAAAGGAGAATGGACATGTCAAAAACATTTAAATCAAAAAGGAAATTACTTGCCAATATATCTTTAATTATAGCTCTTTGCTTTGTGTCATTCTATTTGATCGGAGGTTGTAGCAACGATTCTTCCATTCAATCAGACCCTACTATACGTACTCTGGGGCAGCATAGAGATACTCCTCTAGATCATATTGCAGCTGAAGTTAATACTGCCCCTCATGAAGGAGTTGCAGACAACATCCTTCTTGACGGAACATCATTAGAAGGCTTGAACAATTCTGAAAAAATTTCGGTCAAAGAAGCTTATATCGCAGGATTTACAATAATGCTTTATGATGCAACAAGAAGAGATATTGCCATGCTTTACCGAGATATCTTAGATCATCCATTTAATTATGCCAACTTAGATAGCCTAGATGGTTTAGACGATACTGATCAAAATCCTACTTTTGCAATAGAGCAGCACAACGGCGTGGATTGGACTAATACTCTTCAGTTTGCATCTTCAAATGAGCCTTTCCAATTCGAAGGAGATCCAGCTATACAGGCTCCATTAATAAATGAATATACTCCTCACGGCCAACATATAGATGATTGGCTGAGGATGTATGATGATAGAAAACAGCAGCTTCTTGATGAGGGTATTATTACTAGCAGCGCCAGGGAGTTACTCGAAGAGATAGATACATCGCCTAGGACATCACAGACACAAGAAGGCACATTATTAGATCTAGCTAATGCAAATATCCACACAACTACTAATAATGTTACTTTTCCTTTTGAACTTGATGGACTTAGAACTACCTACCAAATGACGTCAAAAGTTTGGATTGTTACAGCCGATTCCGTGGCTAATGGAGTACAGTCCTATATGCTCGTTGCTCAGGATTTTAATCTGGCAAATAGCAACGGATGGTTAGATGGCGCACAAACAACCCTAACAGACGGAACTAGAACAAACAAACCTAGCAAAGTATCAGATACAAACAAACTATGGTATCTAAAAGAGTTCTCTGTTAGTAACACTTACAAGGCTATCAGGAAATCTGATCAGAATCCTAACCAGACTATCGTTGAACTTCTTACAAATAGCACAGCCTCACTTGCAGATAACTCTCCTGACACAACTGCAGCAGAAACAAGCTCAGAAACAACTGGTGTTTCAGTTGGGATTAGCGGCATGGTTGCGGCAAATCAGACACAAGGCGGGATTGCTAGCATTTCGGGCGGCGTTAGCTGGTCCTCATCAAGAACTGTTACAAAATTTGATATCAATATAAATAACCTCTCAGGCTCAAACGGACAAACTCTAAATGACGCCACTTGGCAGTATTTGCCTAAACTAGCCAAAAGAAATGCTCAAGGGATTAAGGCAGATACCGTTGATAGTCCTGCTGAACTTGCCCATGAAACATTCACACCTGGGGTTGCTTTTTATGTAATTCTTGACGGTAAATATGCGGGACAGACATTGGAGCTAGACTCAATATTCACTATCCAAACGAGACAAACATACTTGACCAATTGCAACTTTAGGAATAGTAACTGCGATGAGGCAACCACAGACGGTCTAGATCCTGTATTTGAGCCAACTCATACACAGACTGTGGCTATTCCGGTAGCGCCAGAAAGTTAAAATATTCAAATGCGGTATATATATTGAATATTTAGCAAAAAAGGCTGATTAGATTATGTCATTTCCCATTTGAATCAAATGGGAATATAACCTTCCAGTCTTCTTTCATATCTACAACGGTCCAACCTTTTTCGTTGGCCTGAACAAGGGCTTTATCTAAGCGCCCAATATGAGAGTCCTTGTCATAAGCCCATTCTCTTTTTTCATCTGTATGATGAACTAGGACCATTAAGCTTGGACCATCTCCTGCAGCAGTCCACTGCAGCATCTGCAGATCCCCATCGGAATTGCCAAAGGCCGCAATTGGTCTTCGTCCGATATGTGAGTTAATCCCAACTGGCTTTCCTTCTTTGTCATCGATAAAGTCTATCTCGGCTTTGCGAACCAATACCGGCTTACCATCACGCATTTCAAATTCGGTGACTATACTACTTCCCACAACTTGTTCGGGCGGTATGCCATAAACTTTTTCAGTCCAGGGACGCATAAACTCTATTCCGCCGCCTGATACTATATAAGTTTTAAATCCGTTTGCCCTAAGATATGTAAGCAGCTCAAGCATTGGCTGGTAGACAATATCAGTATAAGGAAGGTCAAATCTAGGATGTTTTGCTTTCTTTAGCCAATTAGAAACAATTTGTTGAAATTCAGCCTGTGTCATCCCAGCATGTGTAGCCATGAGAAGTTTCATTAATCCTTCATAGCCGCTTTCAGCAAGCGCTTCTTTATCATTTTCCAGCACGGCCTGAAAAGGCTGCTCAGTTTTCCACTGTGGATTGGCTGGAGCTAGCTCTTTTATGCGGTCTGAGACAAAAGCAAGCTGAAAATAAATCGGCTGCTCTGCCCAAAGTGTGCCGTCATTATCAAATACAGCAATTCTCTCTTCTGGTTTTACATAAGACTTACTATTTGG